>CAZOHX010000135.1:0-6762 GCA_964579315.1 uncultured Saprospiraceae bacterium | reverse complement strand
GTTGGGGATGGATTGAGTGTGGTACGGTTGAATAGCAAAACTGTATTGTTTGGCTGTGAATTTGAGTTATTGTTTAATTGACTCAATTGCTTATCATTGGGATAGGTATCAAACTATGCTTCATCGTAAAAAAGGATTATGATCTCGTTCAAAATCAATTCTAGTTTTTTGACCATGCCCAGAATATACTATTGTTTCATCGGGTAGGGTCATTAATTCAGATTTTATACTTTTAATTAATGTATCATGATTGCCACCAGGTAAATCTGTACGACCTATACTTCCATAAAATAGGGCATCTCCTGCAATTACAAAATTACTTGCTTCACAATAAAAACTAAGACTTCCAGGAGAATGGCCAGGAGTGAAAAGACATTTTAGTTGCGTATTACCAAATTTTATAAAATCTCCTTCTGCTAGAAACTTGGTGGGTTCGGGTGATTTTTCGTATTCTCCAAAACCGTACATTTGACTTACAGTTCCTACTGCATTTAAAACGGGTACTTCTTCTTTGTGAATTTCTAAGTCCAAATTAAATGTCTTTGCAATATGGGCATTTCCAAATACATGATCCAAATGGCAATGCGTATTGATTAACCTAACTGGTTTTAAACCCATGTTTTCAATCAGTTGTACTATGTCTTTCTTTTCGGATGCAGAATAGCATCCTGGATCTATAATTATACACTCTTTTGATGCATCATAGATGACATAAGTGTTTTCTTGGAATCCATTGTACTGTAGTTGTGCAACATGTGTCATAGAAATGGCGTTTTTAATGAATGAAATCATCCTTAAATAGGAATTCTTGTATTTTGGTTATCCAAAAGAAATACAAACTTAATTATATGCGGACATTTACTCTACTCATTTTTACTTTTTTTATTATAAATTTTTCACTAGGGCAAGTGGCAGATGTAGAATTTGGTAAAAATAGAATCCAATATCATGATGATTTTAATGAATGGTCAAGGTTTGAATCTACTAATTTTATTACTTATTGGTATGGAAAAAGCAAAAATGTTGGAAGGGCTTCTGTGATGTTTGCGGAGTATTATCACGATGATATTTTTTCCATTTTAGAGCATCGTATCAATGATAAAATCGAGTTGATTGTTTATACTGATATTTCTGATATGAAGCAATCTAATATCGGAGTGGATGCTGCTATGAAAAGTATTCAAGATGCAACTACGGTTATAGGAAATAAAATGTTTGTCTATTATGATGGGGATTACAATCATTTGGAAAGACAAATTAGGGAAGGGATTGCAAAAATATATTTAAATTATATGCTCCTTGGTTCAAACCTGCAAGAAATGGTGCAAAATGCTGTTTTGATGAATTTGCCCCCTTGGTTTGAGAAAGGTTTGGTGGCTTATATTGGGGAAGATTGGAATTTGGATTTAGACAATCAATTTAGAAATTTAGTTATTAATGATGATTACCATTCTTTTTCAAGCTTGATGGATCAAGAGCCAAGGCTTACGGGACATGCAATTTGGAATTATATTGCATTACATTATGGAAAATCTAATCTGACGAGTATCATTTATTTGACTCGTCTCAACCGAAATATTGAGAGTAGTATGCTCTATGTTTTAGGTATAGATTATTTTGAATTAATGGACAAAATTGACCAATATTATTCCAAACGATATAAAGCTGATCAAGCCAATAAAGCTAGTTTTCCAAAAAAAGGATTGAAAATAAAAAATAGGTTTGATGTTCCAATCAATAGTTTATCCTTTAGTCCAAATGGCCAAAAAATGGCATACGTTACTAATGATATTGGAAAATTTAAGGTCTATATTAAAGATTTTTCTACGGGCAAAAACGAAATGATTTTAAAAGGTGGGTATCGAAATGGGATTCAAGCTACTGATTATAATTATCCGATTTTGGCTTGGAAACCTAATAGTTTGGAACTTGGAATAATTTATGAAAAACGTGACGTTATTTATTTTGCAAATTACGACACTAGATCCAAAAAGAAAAAGGTAGAACCTATGGCTCCTTTATACGAACGGGTTCTTTCTATGGATTTTGTGGACAATACACAATTTGTGATGTCTGCCGTTGTTAATAATTATTCTGATTTGTTTATTTATTCGACTATCAATCGTCAATCTAAACGAATAACTTCGGATTATTTTGATGATTTAGAACCCGTAATTGTCAATTTAGAAAATCACAAAGGGATTTTGTTTAGTTCCAATCGAACGGATAGTTTGTTGGTTTCTCATAAAATAGATACTTTTTTGCCTGGCGGAAATTATGATTTGTACTATTATGATTTATCTACTAATCCAAAGGAATTATTGAGATTGACCTATACTCCAACGGAGAATGAGCGTCATCCTAAAAGTGTGGATACTACTTATTTTACTTATTTAAGTGATGAATCTGGTATCTGGAATCGCAAGGCTGGTTATTTGAAGGATGTAGAGATTTATAAGGAAAAAGTGATTTTATTAAAAGATGGTACTGAAATTGTTATTGCTCAAGATTCTACTTTAAGTAAATTGGCGAAATCTGAAATAGAATCCATTACTTTAAGACCTGTTTATAAAAAGGAGGCTTTTGTTCATGCCAATTCTAATTATAATACTAGTATTTTGAATTACGATATTGCTACTCAAACCAAGGAAATGATTCAAACCGTGAAAATAGGGGAAGAATACTTTATTTTCAAGGATAGTTTGGATCCACAAATTTCTGAAGCGGTTTCGTTTACACAATATCGATTATTGGAGCAAAAACAAATTGGTGTTTCTGATATGGAAACCAATGATACAGAATCTACAGAAAAACCTAAGATTGAGAAGCCGAAAAAGAAATCGGCTGGTTACTTTTTTCAAAGTGAATTTGATGATCCTGAGCCAAGAACTAAAGTCGTTGAAAAAAAGAAGGTTGATCCAGTAGAAGTTACTCCTAGTGAAGTAGATGTTGTAGCGGTATCGCCTTTTGATATGGATTCTTCATCCACTAAGCATACAGAACGTATCATCAAGCTTAAGGCTAATCGAATTGTGCCATATCATTTGAGATTTAAAAGTTTACGCCCTAGTATGAAATTTGATAATAGTCTTTTATTTGGGGGACTAAATTCTTTTGCGGGTACGGAAAATAAATATACACCACCACCACCTGGTATCCTTTTCAAACTTCATTTTATGGAAGTTTTGCAAGATTATGAAATGGAAACGGGGATACGGTTTTCAACTACTTTTAGTGGGAAAGAAGCTTATGTTTTCTTTGATAATAACAAACGAAGATTGGACAAAAGATTTGCCGTTTATCGACGAAATAATACTTCTACAGAGCAAGAAGCTTTGTCCAAATCAAATAAAAATAAGGATGTGACACTAATTGGTTTGGCTCGTTTATCCTATCCATTGGATGTTTTTACAAGTGTGAGAGGAACTTTTACATTGAGAAATGATAAAAAAATTAGTTTAGCTACGGATGCTCAGGCATTGAATACACCCAATCTGAATGAACAACGAGTGGGTGCCAAATTAGAATTTGTTTTTGATAATGCGTTGGATGTCAATATCAATATAAAAAATGGTACAAGAGCAAAAGCATACGCAGAGCTAGTTAAGAGATTTGATTTAAATTATATAGATAAGGTAGATTTGTCTTTTCGAAAAGGATTTATGACAATTTTAGGATTTGATGCAAGACATTATCAACGATTGGATAAGAAAAGTATTTTTGCGATGCGTGCAGCAGGGGCTACTTCTTTTGGCACAGAGCAAATGTTATATCATTTGGGGGATGCCGACCAGTCTTTATTGGGTAAATTTAATGATGCTATCCCCACTCCTGAAGATGGTAATTTTGCTTATCGTGCTTTGGCACAAAATCTTCGGGGCTTTAAACGAAATATTCGGAATGGAACATCTTATTTATTGATAAATGCAGAAGTGAGAATTCCTGTGATGTTGTATTTTAAAAGGCAAATCAATTCACCTTTTTGGAGAAATCTTCAAGTGGTAGGGTTTTATGATGTAGGTACGGCTTGGCATGGAAAATCACCTTTTGATGAAAATAACCCTACGAATACAACCGTTTTTTCTAATCCTAAAAATCCTGTTACGGTAAAAGTGAATTACTATCGACATCCTATTGTGATGGGCTATGGTTTTGGGTTGAGAAGCTTGATTTTAGGGTATTTTGTACGGTTAGATTATGCTTGGGGGGTCGAAACGGGTGTTGTTCAAAAGCCACGAATCCATTTATCTTTTGGATATGATTTTTAAGTTAATATTTAAAAAGGGATTGTTTCTTTTTATTCTTTTGGTTTTGGTATCTTGTCATCCACAAAATAAAAAAGACATGGCTAAACAGAAAATAAATTTTTATGATTTACAAGTAAATGATCCAAATGGTGTACCTATTTTATGCTCAAATTTTAAAAATAGAGTTGTTCTAATTGTGAATACTGCTACTCAATGCGGATTGACGCCACAATTTGAAGGCTTGGAAAAATTGTATAAAAAATATCATCATCAAGGACTAGATATTATTGGTTTTCCATGTAATCAATTTATGAATCAAGAGCCACTTTCAAATAGTGAAATGATAAAAACTTGTAAATTGAATCATGGAGTCACCTTTCCATTGACAGAAAAAATTGATGTTAATGGTAAAAATACACACCCCGTATTTCAATATTTGAAGAATGAATTGACTGGTTTTTTAGGTAGTAAAATTAAGTGGAATTTTACTAAATTTCTTATCGATCGCAACGGAAATCCAGTTAAACGCTTTGCTCCAACGACAAAACCTGATGATATTGAAGGGGATATTTTAAAATTGCTGTGATTAATTATCCATTCTAGTGAAAATGCTAAATTGTAATTTCTAGGTATTGACAATTTAAAATAATTAGCGAAAATTCGCTGTTACAAAATTATTGTAAAATAATAGGAAACATCTTATTTGAGTGGTAGCTTTGCCTTTCAATGGTTGAAAATTAATTCAATTTATCTTGAATTAATCTTAGTTAATGTTAAAATTTGAAATTATGAGCAAAGTTCACTCCGTACATATTCCTGTAATGGGACTTGGTTTTACAATGGATACTCCCGCAAAGGTGGCTCAATATGGAATTGATTCTGTCATTTCAATTGGTGATGATATTTTGATTGAAAAATTGAGAAAGGCATATTGTGAAAAACTTAAATTGCCTTATGAAGAAATACATACGAAAATAGAAGATTTTAGAGCTAAAAGGATTACTGCTTATCTTAATTTGATGAATGATTTAGTCATGAAGCGCTTTGAAGCACTTAAAACATCAACAATGGAATCAGGTAGCGAAATGAAAAAGTATTTCGATATGTTACCAGATTCATCGACAATAAAAAAAGAATTTACCGCTTTTTTGAATAAAATTCCAAGTATGGACGATGTGAAAAATTGGGTAAAAGACAATCTTTCCATGGGTAGCATTGATGTCAATATTATGACTAAAGTGGATCAAGCTCATTATGATGAAAATGGAGAGAAATTGCCAATTATGCATAATGACGCTTTCGCAGGAATTCGTGGTTTTGCAAATAGTGATTTGGTTTCGTCTTTGGTTTTTTCCGCTGGCATGAATCCACGATTATACGGATATGCAGAAGAGTTTGATGGTTTTTACCCTGATGAAACTGGACATATTAAAAAGAAAATTGTCTTGAAAGTTAGTGATTATCGGTCTGCGATTATTCAAGGAAAATTTTTAGCAAAAAAAGGGCTTTGGGTTTCTGAATTTAGAATAGAATCAGGTCTTAATTGTGGCGGTCATGCGTTTGCTACGGATGGGTTTTTATTTGGTCCTATCTTGGAGGAGTTTAAAGAAAAAAAGCAAGCACTTAGGGTTGAAGTCTTTGAAATCTTGAAAACTGCATTGGAAAAGAAAGGTCGTTTAATTCCAAATGATGTTTTAGAATTAAAAATAACTGCACAAGGGGGTGTCGGAACCGCAGAAGAACATGAATTCTTGTTGGATCATTATAAAGTGGATTCAGTCGGATGGGGAACTCCTTTTTTATTGGTGCCTGAAGCTACACTTGTCGATCAAGATACCATGAATCGTTTGGCTGCCGCCAAAGAAGATGATCTTTACATGAGTGGTATTTCTCCTTTGGGAATTCCGTTTAATAGTTTGAGAAATAATACGAAAGATCAAGAAAAAGAAGCTCTAATTAAAAGTGGCCGTCCAGGAAGTCCTTGTCCAAGAAGATTTTTAACTTATAATACAGAATTTACTGATAAACCTATTTGCGCAGCTTCTCGACAGTATCAACGTTTGAAAATTAAAGAATTGGGTACATTAGGACTTGATGATGAAGGTTACAAAAAAGAATTTGATAAAATAGTGGATAAGGCTTGTTTATGCGTAGGATTGGGAACTTCTGCAGTGATGGTTACAAATGCTGAAAATACCGTAGAAAAAGAAGCCGTTTTAGTTTGTCCAGGTCCTAATATGGCTTATTTTTCCAAAGAAGTGAGTCTTGAACAAATGATTGGTCATATCTATGGTAGAAATAACGTGATTTCAAGGACTGACCGTCCAAATATGTTTATCAAAGAACTGAAATTGTACATTGATTATTTGAAAAGTCAAATGCAAGAGTCTATTGGAAATATGAATAGAAAACAAGAAAAATATTTGACTCGTTTTGTGGTAAATATGAAAGATGGTGTAGATTATTATAAAAATTTATTTGCCAATGTAAAAGATAAATTTATCGACTCCAAAGA
>CAZOHX010000134.1:0-6802 GCA_964579315.1 uncultured Saprospiraceae bacterium | reverse complement strand
GTCTTGATTTGAAGAAAATATTTGGATGAGCAGTTTAGTCGATTTTGCTTGGGCAAAATCTAGTTGAGCGGTTGAGCAAAGTAGGAAATGCTAATGAGAAAGATTTATATTAGAAATAAATTAACAATTAATAATTAACAATTAAAAAAAAGATCTACTCAAATGAGAAAAATCCTTATTTTGAGATAATTCGTAATTCGTAATTCGTAATTCGTAATTCGTAATTCTCAATTCCTAATTCCTAATTCCTAATTCTCAATTTCTAATTCTCAATTTCTCAGTTTTAACATAAAAAAGTTCTTCCGCAATTTTAAAGTTACGAATATCCAAGTTTTTGAGTGTAATTTTCTGTGGTTGTGTGGTAGGCTTAATGACGGTATAATGATTGGGATTTCCTACTTTAATTGGCATATCAAATCCTTCCACCACATCTTTCCAATAGTAATTAAGTATAAGTTTTTTCCGTTTTTTTTGAATGGAATAAACTAGGGTAGGGGGATTTTTCTGATAAAGATATTGATTAAAAAAGGGAGTCAAATCATGCTGGATTGCATCGGATGCCGCTTGGATAAAATCAAGGGTAGTAATATTAGAAATTTTGTGTTTTTGATAAAAGGATTTTAAAAATTTGAACCATTTTTCATCATCATTAAATACATTTCTCAAGGTGTGCAAAATCCAAGCACCTTTGTAATAAATATCACTTCCTACCCAACCATCATAGTTGACATCCATCGGGCCAATCAAAGGTGAAATATTGTAAATATTTCGTTTTTGTTCTTCCAAATAGGCAATTGCCTTTGGATAATCATACATATATTCTACAAAAAGAGCCTCCATATAGGTTGTAAATGACTCATGAAGCCACATCTCTGCATGGTCGTTGCAACTGATACTATTGCCCCAATATTCATGCCCTGATTCATGGACGATGATATAATCCCAATGCATATCCAAGGGACTATTGCCCAAATATCCTTCCATATATTTATTTCCGTAGGCAATGGCTCCTTGATGCTCCATGCCAAGATAGGGGGTATCTACCAATGCATATCCATCCTTCCAAAATGGATATTTCCCAAAATAATATTCATAGCATGCGAGTACATCTTGGACTTGTGCAAATTGTTTTTTTGCCTTAGTTAGATTTTCAGGTAAGACATAATAATCTAATGCCAAGCTATCTCCATCTTTTGCTATATAAGTATCTGAAAAATGTGTATAGTTGGCAATATTTAAAGTAACATTATAATTATTTATGGGGTAGGACACAAACCAGTGAAAGGTCGTCTGTGTAGTATCGACTGGCTCTGTTGAACGAAGAGTACCATTAGAAACACAAAATAAACCATTTGGAATGGTGATATTTATTGCCATACTATCGGGCTCATCCGATAAGTGATCTTTATTGGGCCACCACAAACTAGCACCCGTGCCCTCACATGCAACACCCACCCAAGGATCGTTATTTTTGGAATGAGATGTCCATACAAATCCACCATCCCAAGGAGCACGTTTGGCAACGGTGGGCTTACCGTCATAATAGACTTTTATAGCGTTTTTCATACCCTTTTTTTGATAAGGAATGTCTATGAAAACAGCATTTTCAATTCGATTAAAACGTAAAATTCTACCAAAATAAGTTATTTTTGAAATATGCATATTCTCAAATAAATCAATTTGCATTTTTTGAAAATCCGTAGTTGCTGTAAAGTGAATTTCGTTGTATCCTGCAATGGAGTGCTTTTCTAAATCAATTGCTATATTAAGATTGTAGAAATTAACATCATAGCAAGTTCTTTCAGGGCGAAGTTTTCCTCTAAGAATTTCAGCCGATGAATAGTTTTGACTCAAACTTAAATAGGAAATCAATAAAAATATATTTAGAAATAGGAATTTCATTTTATTAGGTGTTTTGTTTGGATGAAAATCTTATGAATTTTTATCTTGCTTAAATTTATAGGAATGTCGAATAAATAATAAAACAATAATAATCAAAATTCCAACGGGCAAATAGCTACCAATAGTATATCCAATCTTATATTGCATCGATGTGGTATCTTTTATAGCTTGTAAGAGAATCATATAATTTTGAATTTAAATTTAAAAATAGGGCTAAATCTACAACTATTTGAGCCGTTTTCCCTTATATTTAAAATAATTATTAGAAATCGAAGCTTTATTACTATGAATAAAACGGCATTAATAACTGGTGCTTCCAGTGGAATTGGTAAGGAATTGGCAAGAGAGTTTGCCCAAAATAAGCACCATTTGGTTTTGGTCGCAAGAAATATAGATCGCCTAAATCAATTAAAAGGACAATTGGAAACCACATTTAATGCCAATGTTCAAGTGATTTCTAAAGATCTAGCGGAGTTAAATGCACCATTAGAAATTTTCAATCAATTAAAAAGAGAAGGGATTAAAATTGATTTTTTAGTCAATAATGCAGGATTCGGAACACATGGTAAATTTGGAGAAATATCTTGGGAAAGAGAGCAGGAAATGATTCATGTGAATATACGAGCCGTAACTCATTTTTGCAAACTGTTTATCCCTGAAATGGTTCAAAATGGGGGTGGGAAAATCATGAATGTTGCCTCGACTGCTGCTTTCCAACCACTTCCTTACATGTCAGTTTATGGTGCAACCAAGGCTTATGTTTTGTCACTTTCAGAAGGTTTGGCAAATGAGTATAAAGCAGATAATATTACAGTCACCGCACTTTGTCCAGGGGCAACCACTACATCTTTCAAGGAAAATGCAAAAATGGGAGAGAATCTCTTATTTAAAGGGATTGTTTCTACCGCCGCATCTGTTGCGAAATATGGATACAAGGCCATGATGAATGGAAAAGCTGTCGCAATTCCAGGCATGATGAATAAGATTATGGCGGGTTCTATTCGTTTTACTCCTAGGAGTGTTGCTCGTGGACTTGCAGGGAAAATGGCGAAGTAGTTTTATCTCAAAATCACTAATTTTTGTACTTTCGCTCCATTTTTTGTTGATAATTTCACAAAATAAGTACCATTAGA
Source organism: uncultured Saprospiraceae bacterium (assembly GCA_964579315.1). Classification (GTDB taxonomy): domain Bacteria; phylum Bacteroidota; class Bacteroidia; order Chitinophagales; family Saprospiraceae; genus CAMZLN01. The sequence continues at coordinate 3,767 of CAZOHX010000134.1, read as the reverse complement.
AATGTTATCCAACGGTATATTTGTTTTACTTTCAAGATGATTGAAATTTAAAATTTCATTTCCAAGGCAATCGAAAATAGTCAAATTAGCTTTTTTTATTGAATTAAATTCTATCCAAATATTATGATGCGTTGGATTGGGATAAAGCGTGAAATCAATAGGGCTTTGAATATCATTGATTCCTACAAATGGACTTTTGAAATTGGTGGTTAGAGTAGAAATTCCACCCCTTCGATTGCCGATCAATAAATCATATTTGCCATCATGATTGATGTCTGCTAGGGTAGGATTGAGCGATTCTCCAAAGTTTTGATCTCCGAAATTTGTCTGTTCCAAATGAAAATCTCCATAAATATTATTTTCAATATCATTAAAATGAAAAATACCTTGATTTTCAGATCCACAAATAAGTTGGTATTTTCCATCGATATCTAAAAATCTCGGAACACTATTTCCACTTGAAAATCCCACTTTTCTTACCAATACATTTCCAAGAACTTTTGTATTTGGAGCAATATCAGGATCAGATTCAAAAGATGGATTTTCACTTGTACCCATATTTTGAAAGTAATTTAAATTGCTATTTCGTTCTCCAATGACCAGGTCCATCAATCCATCACGATTGAGATCTACAATTGTAGGTGAAGCCAATAATCCCACATCAATGCCCATATAATCTTTTTGAAAATTTAAAAATTGCATAGGATTATTTTCCGAAGCAGTGTTTTCTGCATAGTAAATCGCTCCAGAATATACCCCAATTAATAAATCTTGATCGCCATCGCCATCTAAATCTCCAAAACAAGGAGAAAAATTGGAATCGTCAGGTGCAACGGTTGAAAAATTAAGCCAATCTTCATTGGATAATTTGAATTTTGGATGAGTAGAAGTTCCAATATTTTGATAATACACAAGGCGATTATCTTTTTCGTCAGCACCATATTTTCCATTGGTAGCACAGATTAAGTCTTCCAGCCCATCATTGTTGACATCTACAAAAACAGGACGATTGCCAGATCCAAGGTCAATCATCTGATCCACCATGAAAGTCTTTTTTTCAAATTCAAAAATTGGATTTTCTTGGGTTCCAGTATTTTTATACTGCCATGCACAGTTATAATCTTCAAGCCCAGTTGCCGTATTATTTGCAGCAATAAAATCAACTTTATGATCATTGTTGATATCCATAAAAAAAGGTGTGGGGAAGATATCTATTTCTACAGACCTGTCATAAGAAGGGAAGGTTGGGTCTTGGTCATTTATCCATGCTTTCTTTTTGGTTCCTCCATTACTTAACATATTTATGGTAGGGAATGAGACATCTCCGATGGCCATCTCAATCGCTTGGTCATTATTCATATCTATGGCAGCTAGGGTAGATCCAGCATGCCTTGATCCCGCATTATCAGGTACGAATCCGTTGGCACAGTCACCAGATTGGTCTGCCAATTCCATGACTGTAGAAATGCCACTTTCATAAAATCCACCCCAACAATTAGTTTCTAATTCAAATAAAAGGCTATCTTTTCCAAAATTTCGTTCTACCGAATAATTTCTATACCAATCTACGTTTCCACCACCAATTCCAAAAGTAATTATATCCAAATCTCCATCAAAATCTACATCCACGATGGCAGGATAATCCCCTTTTAACAAGGGAATATTGGTAAGAAATCCATTAGATGAACTCGGATATCTAAGCACTGATTTTTCAACTTCAAAGTGTAAAAATCCATCGGAATCTCTTGACCCTTTGAAAACTGAGAAACCTGGTATTCCTGGTTCGACGGATGTAGAAAAAATATCCTCCACACCATCCCCATTAAAATCATGAATACTTATGAAATCTATTAAATTATCGGGAAAAAATTTAATAAAAGATAAATCATAGTGATAATTTTCTCCATTTGTTGTTCCATCGTTGATAAATGGCATCAAAATATTACCAAGTCGGTCAAAAATTAGCAGATCTTTTATCCCATCGTTATTCAAATCAATCTCCGTAAATTGTGGAGCTTGTAATCCTCCTGCTTGAGCATTAATATATGGATTTCCATTGGCATCTTCAAAATCTATAGACAAAAAAGGTAATTTTTGACTAAAACCAAGGGTAAAAATAAAGGAGAATAATAAGGATAAAAGAAAACGCATAAAAATATTTTTTAGGAGAGATTTGACAATGGATTTTTTATTTCAATAAAATTTTCGTTTATTTATGAACGAAATTTAAAAGGACATGTTTACATTGGCTTAATGATTTTTTACAATTTATGAAACTGTAATTCATTATTAAAAATGTTCAAATTTCAAAAACGAAAACGAAAAATACAGTTATTTTATTAAAAACGAACTATGAGAACCAACTTTTACATCCTTTTGTCAATGGTTTTACTTTTGGCAAACCCCGTTTTTGCACAAGAAACAGCAGATTCATTAACTATTGTTGAAATTGATAAGGTACAACCCCTTAAAAATCAGATTATTGTAAATGACTATACTTTGCAAACAGAAGTGACTCCAAAAGGGGGGCAATTAATCTTTATTCAAAAAGGAGCCAATGGAGAAGGTCATATTTTTTTAAATGGAGAAGATACTGCACTGAATTTTGTGGATGGAAGAGCCAGTTTGCCCATAGAACCAGGATTTGCAGGAAAACTTTTTTTACTCAATAACAAAATAGAAGGAAAGAGTCATTACAATTTGACACATATTTCAAAATTGAATAGAGGGGGATATCGTATGCGGCATATTCCTCTTTGGATGTCCATAATTCCACCTTTGATTGCAATTATTTTGGCTCTGGTTTTCAAGGAGGTAATTGTATCGCTCTTTCTAGGTATTTGGGCAGGAGCTTTTATTGCTGGTGGCTTGAGATTTGATTCATTATATTATGTGATGGATAGTTTTTTTAGCGTTTTGACGCAATATATATTGGGTGCGATTAGTAACAGTAGTCATGTTTCAATCATACTATTTTCATTATTAATTGGCGGAATGGTTGCGATAATTTCTAAAAATGGGGGAATGGCTGGTGTCGTGAAATCCCTTTCAAAATATGCCAAATCTCCTAGAAGTACTCAATTTATCACTTGGTTTTTAGGGGTTGCAATCTTTTTCGATGATTATGCCAATACGTTGATTGTCGGAAATACCATGCGTTCTGTGACAGATAAGTATAAAATTTCTAGAGAAAAATTGGCTTATATTGTGGATAGTACGGCGGCACCCGTTTCGGCAGTGGCTTTTATTACCACATGGATTGGTGCTGAATTGAGTTATATCGCAGGAGCAACGGCAGGTCTGCCAGGATTTGATGCGTCATTGACCCCATATGCTATTTTTATGGCATCTTTGAAATATTCGTATTATCCAATTTTTACCTTGGGATTTATATTGATGTTGATTTTTACAAAACGAGATTTTGGTCCGATGTACAAAGCAGAAATACGTGCACGGACTACAGGGCAAGTATCAAGTGCTATAAATCCAGAAGATGATGAGCCAAATATGGAAGATTTAAGCCCTGTAGAAGGAGCACCCTTGAAATGGAAAAATGCTGTAATTCCAGTTGTAGTTGTGATTTTAATGACTATTTTTGGGTTGATAGATACTGGAATTGAAAGTGTTTATCATGCGTTGGTTGCAAAAGGTATTACGCCAGATTCAGCAGGGTGGGGAACGGTGTGGTCACAAATAGGGCAGGTGATTAATAGTGATAATCCTGGATTTATTATGAAATTGGGTAAATTGATTGGAAGTTCAGATTC
>CAZOHX010000133.1:0-6805 GCA_964579315.1 uncultured Saprospiraceae bacterium | reverse complement strand
GCAGTTTCTTGGTCATAGCTCTAATTATTTGGCAATACTTGCATCTACACCAAGGAAATCATCCATTACAAGCAAGTAATTTTGATGATATCATTGATGACTTGCGATCTATATCCATTTTACATGTGCTCACTATTGGATTGTTACTGTTTTTTTATTTCATCCAATTTGGTGGAAACAACTATATAAAAACATTAGATGATACAAAAGAAAAAGTTGTCCTTTTGCAATTTAGCAAAGGATGGATTGGTCTATGGATTGGCTGGTTATTACTTTATTTTTGGATGAGTTTTAAATGGAGTTATGAAGACAATTTACAAATGCATTCACTTTGGACAGAGCGTGCTGCTTTCAGTAAATTTTCTTGGGCTATTGCCGATGTTTTGAGTTTAATTAGTACAATCAGTTTCTTTTATCTTTTTTTTGTAATGGATGTCAAAACAGTTACCCTCAATGAAGAAGACGAAGAGACCCCTTTTGTCAATTCAATGGGCATTGTTTTACTCATCAGTTTTTTATTTCTATTCCTATCCATCATAGATCGGTTTACAGATTTTGGAGTAATGGATGGTGCTTTGACCTTACTATATTCCATGGTGACATCTATTTCAATGTTATATTTCTTTGCAAGATTGGATAGTCATGTATTTAATGTCCATCGCCTACTTCTAGCCCCCTTGTATCTCTATGCGGTGATACAAGTCAATTGGAATAATATGAAAGCACCAGAATTCGCAGTACAAGGGCTCATTTTCTTTTTGCTTGCTTTCCTTTTGAAAATATATTTATTTTTCATCGTCCATGGCTGGTTAAAAAATGGATATTTCCAAAGGTATTTTCGGGAGGTGAAGCCTTTGGATTAAATATCTTTTTAACAAATTAATCACTATTCTTTTAAGAAAAATTCCTTTTCTTATCAGCATCTCATTTGTACATACATAATCCTGAAAATTCTAAAATTCTGTGAATCCTGATTCTGACAAAAGACAATGTAAATAAGTATTCTACCCTCTTCTCCTCTCCAATAAAATCATCATCATCAACCCCAACATTATTCGATCATCATCATCGGAATCCATTTGCCCCACTTTTATCAACTCAAATTCTCGCCCAAAGAAAGATGGTTTTTTCTTTAAACGGACAATGATATTGCCTGACAAGTCTTGTACAATGTAAGTAGGATTAAACAAATAACCAGTAAACATATTCAAAATCGGAATTTCTCCCAAAAGACCATCCATGACTTTTACAAAAGCATTTTCCTCAGTAATATGATATTGGATTTTTTCATTTTCATCAATCAATTCATATTTGGCTTTCCATATAGATCTCCAACCTTTTCTAGCTATTTTTCCAAAACTAGTACCATCCGAATCAAAAAAAGCATAGGCCGCAGAAAAATCTATCCACCTGTCCGCTCTAATTTTATAATTAATTTCAGACTTTGATTCATTATTATAAATGATAATTTCTTCCTTTAGCTTGAACATCTTTTGGCGTACATATGCTAGAACATTGCCCTTAGCATCCGTAGCTGTAAAGTCATTTGCCAAAGTAGAAATCTTAAATCTAAAGTTTACTGGAAATTGAATATTTTTCATTTGTTTTATTTTGATGCGAAAGTAACAAATAACATTTTAATATCCAAATTAAATCTAAACTTCACACAAAATGCTTCAACATAATCACCTCCTGTTCCGTCAAAGGACGAAACCAACCCCGTGGTAATCCCTTCTTAGTCAATCCCGCATAATAAACTCGATCCAATTGTTCTACATTGTACCCAAAATGCTCAAAAATACGACGCACGATACGATTTCGTCCAATATGTATTTCGATACCTGCTTCATTTTCTGGTTTATCTTCAATATGATAAACTGCATTCACAGCTACATCTCCATCTTCTAAAGTGATCCCATTTTTTATAGCTTGGATATGTTCCTTTAAAATAGGCTTATCACAAGTGACGTGATATATTTTTTTGACTTCAAAACTTGGATGTGCTAATTTTTGAGCCAATTGTCCATCGTTGGTAATCACCAAAAGCCCTGTCGTATTTCTATCCAACCTCCCTACGGGATAAACACGTTCCTTTATTTTGGGCTTGACAATATCCATGACCGTTTTTCGTCCACGCTCATCGCTGGTGGTTGTAATTACATTCCTAGGTTTATTCATCAGATAATACACAATTCCCTTTTCGAGTTGGAGCATTTTCTTTTTATGGTGAATAATGTCACCATCTTGGACAAAATAAGAAGGATTGAGTTCTACCTTTCCATTGACTTTTATCTCACCTGCTTTGACAAGTTCGGCAGCTTTTCGACGAGAACATAATCCACAATGTGCGATGTATTTATTGAGTCTTATTCCTTTATTTTCTTTATCATCTATTTTTTCATCCATATTTTTGCAACAAGCTACGGGTTTTCATCCTTCAAGTAAATGAACATAATTCCACATTCTTAATTCCTAATTCCTAATTCTAAAAAGGAGTATCATCATCTAAATCATTAAAACTAGAAGGACGAGTGATAACATTTCCAATTTTCGTATCTGTATCTCCTAATAAATCATCAAAATTATCATCAATATCCGAGAATTTGGCAAAATGAGATGTAAATTTCAAACGTACATCTTCCAATGAACCATTTCTATGTTTTGCTATTATAATTTCAGCAACACCTTTCAACGAATTTCCTTGTTCATCTTCAAACATTTTATAGTATTCTGGACGATAAACAAAGGATACAATATCTGCATCCTGCTCGATAGCACCTGATTCTCTCAAATCCGACAACTGGGGACGCTTCGTCCCCCCCCTTGTTTCCACAGCCCGACTTAACTGAGCCAAGGCAATAACAGGCACATTCAATTCTTTTGCCAACCCTTTTAAGGATCGAGATATATTTGAAATTTCCTGTTCTCTATTTCCTGATCTATTATTTTCAGAAGCCCCTGTCATCAATTGAAGATAATCAATCACTACTAAATCAATATCATATTGTTTTTTCAAACGACGACATTTTGCCCTCAATTCAAAAATATTAATCCCTGGGGTATCATCAATATAAATAGGTGCTTCACTCAATTTTTCAACGGCACTTTGTAATTGTTGCCATTCATAATCTTCCAATTGTCCGCTTCTCAATTTAGAACCTTCAATTTCTGCTTCCAAAGAAATAAGTCTTTGAACCAATTGTAGATTTGACATTTCCAGAGAAAAAATAGCAATTCCTTTATTGAAATCAACAGCGGTATTTCTAGCCAGCGATAAAATAAAACTGGTCTTACCCATACCAGGTCTTCCAGCCACAATAATTAAATCCGAAGGTTGAAATCCAGACGTAACTCTATCTAAAGCAACAAAGCCTGTAGGAATACCTGTAAGTCCTTCTTCACGCTGTGAAAGTTCTTCTAAATTTTTCAATGCCTTGCTAGCTAACATAGCCATACTTTCAAAACTTCGACTTAGATTTTGTTGAGTAATAGCAAATAATTCTTGTTCTGCTTTATCCAAAAGATCAAAAACGTCCGTCGTGTCTTCATAAGCTTCTTGTATGATTTTGGTAGAAGATTTTATCAAAGATCGTTGAATATATTTTTGAGCTACAATTCTAGCATGATATTCCACATTGGCGGATGAGGTCACTCGATTGGTCAATTCAACAATTGCATACGCTCCTCCTACGGTTTCCAAATCACCAGATTTAGTCAATTGATCGGTGACAGTAAGAATATCAATGGGATGAGATTTTTCAAACAAAATCAGCATCGCTTTATAAATTAATTGATGTGCTGTAGAATAAAAACTTTCCGCAGAAAGAATATCCAAAACAGAGGTAACAGCGTCCTTATCCAACATAATAGCCCCTAAGACAGCTTCTTCTAAAGGCAAAGCTTGGGGCTGCACTTTTCCAAAAACAAAATTGGAAAGATCTCCATCTTTTTTGGTATTCCGATATTTTTTTATCCTTTCTAAGGATTTATTAGTCTTCTCCATTTTTGCTTTATTTTATACAAAATTAACACGAATTTCTGATACTAAAAAAAGCAATTCAGTTCGATAAGAATACCCTGTTGTTGATAAATGTACATAACAATAAAGTTATCCACATAAAGTTGTTATTTTCGACAAAAAGATAATAATTATTTATTTAAAATTACAATAATATTTAAAAAATAATCTGATTATCAAATATTTATAATTATTAAAAATAATTGATGTCAATTGGTATCTATTTTAACAATTTTCAATTGAAACTCATGAAAATTGTGGATAACTTTATAATAAAATGTATAAAAACGCTAGTCCAACTCTGAAAATCGAGCTTGAATCTCTTTCACCAACTCTTTTTGTTGCTCAATTTCATCATTCGCAACTTCCTGATCTTTTATATTTTGCTCAATTTTTCCTTCTGCTTTTTCAATTTTTGCTTTTGCAATTTCAATTTCTCTTTCGTAGGATTTTTTACTTCTCTCCAATTTTTTCAGACGATTTTCCTTATTTTTCAATTCTTTTTCAGCAGCTTTCAAATCCAATCTTATTTTTTCTTTAGCCACTTTTAACCCAAATTCTAACAAAATTTTCTCAGCGCTTTGATATTTATCAACATCTTTGGACGACAAATATGCTCCTCCTAAATCAAACCAAACTAAAATATATTTTTTGTTGCCATCTTCTGCTACTCTGGCATACAAATCTACCCCATTATCTCCATTGACACTTGGAATATCTGCATTGTTTGTAAAGTACTCATCTGACTTTCTTTGATATTTAGTTTTGCCATATTTCTTGGCATATCGTTTCCATTGCTTCTCTGCAAGCTTAATGCTCACATCTGGCAATTCCATTACGAGTGCATTATGAATGCCTAAACTCATGGAACGTTCGCCCTCTTCTATTTGAGCAAAAGTTGAAAATGCAACAAGCATTGTAAAAATAAAAAATAGGGTTATCTTTTTCATGACTAAGGTTTATGTGTTTAAATATTCTAACAAAGATAGAGAAATTTACGATTAATTTCTAGCATAATTTTTGAACTAAAAAAAGCAGTAAACTATCTATCTATGAGAATTCAAAATAAAATCGTGCTTAAAAAAGGCATTTTATTACTATTTTTATGTATTAGCATAATGTTTAAAATTGATGCCCAAATATCAAAATTGGAAAGAGCCAACAAATATTATCACCAAAAAAAATATGCCAAATCCATTCCTTTATATGAAAAATCTCTTGAAGGAAAACCATCCAATAGTCTTAGACTAAAATTAGCAAATGCCTATTCAAAAATAAATAATCACAAAAAGGCAAATGAATATTACGAATTATTAATACACGCCAAAAGAATTCGCCCACAAGTATATTTAAAGTATGCTTCATCCCTAATTGCGGTTGGAAATTACGATAAAGCAGATGAAATGCTAGCTTTGTATAAAGATGTGACTGAAGAAGTACCTTCAGAATCCCTAGCTCTCGTCCTTGCAACCAACATTGATACCAAAATAGCACCCTATTTCAATATAGATTCGATTCAATATCTTCCTTTTAATTCTAAATATGATGAAAATAGCCCCATTTTTTTTAATAATGAAATTGTATTTTCATCCGATCGACCTTCGGGTTTATTTAAACTCAAATCAGGAAAAACAGGACATGGTTTAGTCCAAATATATACTACCAACAAATCAAAAATAAACAAATTTCCAAGTCTAAACAAATCCTATTTGAATACAGCCAACGCTAGTTTTGACTCTACAGAAACTCAAGTTTACTATACTCAAAATAGCGTAAAATCAACCCAATCAGATGTATATTCTATGCAAATTTTATCAGCTCATTTGGAAGATGGGCATTGGATAAAAGATGGGGTACTACCTTTTTGTAGAAATGGTCAAAATTATATGCACCCTGCAATTTCTCCTGATGGAAAAAGACTATATTTCGTTTCAGATAAATCAGATGCCATTGGCGGTACGGATATTTTTGTAGTCTATAAAACCAAAGAAGGATGGTCAGATCCCGAAAACTTAGGCCCAAATATCAATACCGAAATGAATGAAGGTTTTCCTTTTGTAGATATTCATAATAACTTATACTTTTGCTCCAAAGGACATGGGGGGCTTGGCGGATTCGATGTATTTATTTCAAAAACACTTGATTTAAAATCATTTAATGAGCCTATCAACTTGGGTGCTCCCATTAATTCCTATGCAGATGATATTTCTTTTACCCTTTCCCAAGATAGAAAAAAAGGATTATTTGCAACTTCTAGAAATGACGGAGACGATGATATTTTTATGGTTAATATTTTGGATAAAGACTAGTTTTCAATCAATTTTCGTATCACATACTCTGCCATATACAACCCAAATATAGCTGGCATGTAGGAAATGGTACCATAAAATGACTTTTTATAATTTTTACCATCTGTCATTTGAAGAGATTTATCTATAATTTGCTCAGAGCTATAAACTACTTTAAATCGACGCAATGCTCTTTTCTTTTTTAATAATTTCTTGATTTGTGCAGCCAATTTATCATTTTCTGTCTTCCATATATTACCAACCTTTACTTTAGAAACATCCATTTTTCCACCAGCACCCATTGAACTTATGAAAGGAGCATTATGGCGTTTGCAAGCCAAAATTAGGTTGAATTTGGGTTGAACACTATCTATACAGTCCAATACAAAATCGTACCCTTTTTCAACCAAATTAGACATATCTTCGGGATTTAGAAATTGATGGATTGCATGAATTTCGATATTTGGATTAATATCCTTGATTCTGTCATAAATCAGCT
>CAZOHX010000132.1:0-6893 GCA_964579315.1 uncultured Saprospiraceae bacterium | reverse complement strand
GTTTCGGTAGTCATATCCCCCAATCCTTGAAAAGGTAAAAATGCTGTAATATCCGCCCAAAATCCAGAAATTTTGCCTTCCACTTTAGTATTTCTTGTTTCCACTGATTTGACTCTTAAAGCGTCATAAGTTCCACCAGGAATTTTCACCTCACCATATCCTTCGACAATATTAGTTGTAGAAGAAACGATGGATATTTTTAATGAATCAGGTTTCACAGGTGAAGAAGTAAAAAGAGAATCTGGCAATTGAGTAGTACCTATTGATAAAGACACATCAAAATTACCGTCAAAAGTATCTCCAAAATTTAAAGGTGCCTTTCGTCTAGTTACTGGATTTGTTGGAGTCATTTTTACAGGCACATCAAATCCTAGATATTGATCACCAATAAAACCGATATAATCGTAAGTACTAGCATCTGAATAATAAAATAAAGAACCTCCTGTCTGATTATCTATTAATACCAAATTTGCAGTAGGAAAAGAATCCGCTAATTCGCTTGACGATGCAGCTTGATAAGTCTGCTCATATGAATCCGCTTCTGTTAAACTGGTAAAATCTACATCATGATTGCCACCTGTGGGTAAGACCAAACCAGAAAAATCACTAGCTATTGAAATTTCGATTTTATCACCTGCAGTAGGCAAATAATCACTTGTCAACGTAATCTGAGCAAACAAACCCGTTGTAAAAAGTGAGATAAATAATATTAAGTAAAGTAAATTTCTTTTCATGTGAAAATTTTTATTGGTAATTTATAAGAACCTAAAGTTACAAAAATACATGAAATATAAGCAATAATCCAGTAATTAAGATAATATTAACACTTAAAAAGTTCACTAACAATTGTAAATATTAATTTAGCACTCCCCTAAATTACCCTAGTATGACATATTTTTGTACTTTTGTCCAACAGTTTGAAAATAAGCAATTTCTAGAAATAAAATCATCAATGAAAAAACTTTCTATTATTATTCCTGCATTTAACGAAGCAGCCACCATCCATTTTATTTTGGATAAAATCAAGGAAGTTAAACTGATTAACAATATAGATAAAGAGATTATTATTGTGAATGATTTTTCTACGGACGATACAGAAAATGCCATATTTAAATACCAGAAGGAGCATCCTGAATTATCCATTAAATATTTTGCACACAAAGTAAATAAAGGAAAAGGAGCCGCCTTGCACACGGGGATTCATCACGCAACAGGCGATTATCTAATTATCCAAGATGCTGATTTAGAATATGATCCGCAAGAGTATAATTTGCTTATTCAACCTGTCGTTGATGGTTTTGCAGATGTCGTTTATGGCTCCAGATTTATTGGTGGAAAACCACACCGTATTTTATTTTATTGGCACTCTATTGGCAATAAATTTTTAACATCGCTCTCCAATATGTTTACCAATTTGAATCTAACAGACATGGAAACCTGTTACAAATTATTTAGATCTGACATAATCAAAAGCTTTGATTTAAAAGAAAAACGATTTGGGTTTGAGCCTGAAGTTACGTCAAAAATAGCAAAGGTTAAAAATATCAGGATTTATGAAGTGGGGATTTCCTACTATGGACGCACCTATGAAGATGGTAAAAAAATCGGTTGGAAAGACGGATTACGAGCTATTTATTGTATTTTAAAATATCATTAAAACCTTTTTATGCGTTTAAAATCTATATGTATTGCACTTATTTTGGGTTGCTTTTTAAGTTTTTCATCATCGCTTCAAGCCCAAGATGCTTACACTACTGCTCTAGGAATTCGGGGAGGAAATATGATTGGTGTTTCTTATAAAAGATTCGTTTGGCCATTAAGTGGCGTATTAGAAGGAGTTGCAGGATTTAATTATTTTGATAGATTGTACAGTTTGACAGGGTTATATGAATATCACAAATTTTTGAGTTATCGAGCGAATGCCTATGGTGGTGGTGGGCTCACATTTGCAGCCAATAAGGATAAATTTGAGATGAGAGTAGAAGCCATTTTAGGGCTTGAATATATGGTTGAGTGGTTTCCTATTAATATTTCACTGGATTATAAACCTGCGTATAGTATTTTTAAAAATGAATTTATTTTTGATGAGTTTGGAATATCTATTCGATATATTTTGAAAGGGTGAGTTTTTTTGATTTGTTGGGTTATGGGCTTATGACTCTGTATCAAATCAACAATTTTCTCAAAATTTTTAAAGCTTTCCCCATTTGATGTTCTACTGTTTTAGGCGAAATATCTAACTGTACAGCTATCTCTTTATAAGTCATTTCTTCAAATCTACTCATTTTGAAAATCAATTGACATCGAGGAGGCAAAGTATCTATGGCTTGATGAATGGTTTGAACCGTCTCTGTTTGGACAACTTTATCTTCTGCGTTTTTATAGTCCGAAATATCAAACGCCAATTCATCATGGAGATGCTTTTTTTCTTTTCTCAAATAAGAAATCGCTTCATTAATGGTCATACGACACAAATAAGACTTCTCTGATGATGTGATATCTAGTTGATGTCTTTTTTCCCAAAATTTAATAAAAACACCCTGCACAACATCTTTGGCAGCATCCCGATTTTTAGTATATCGCAACGCAATATTACAAAGCATACCAAAATACTGATCAAACAGCACTTGCAATGCCGTTTTATCATTTGATTTCAATCTCCATATAATATTTTCGTTCTGTCGTTCCAATATATTTTCTCAAATTAAACACCTAAAAATACAAATGAAAATTGACAATACTATTGTTTTTATGGAATTTAGGAAAAAAATAACATCTTATATCTACTCAACAATTTTCAAACTCAAATCTTTACTTGCAACAGAATGGGTTAGTGCCCCCACAGAAATATAATCGACTCCTGTTTCTGCAATGCCCCTTACACTTTGCAAATTAACACCACCAGACGCCTCTGTTTCAAAACGTCCATCAATAATATTAACAGCTTTGATGAGATTTTCATTTGAGAAATTATCTAACATGATTCTAGTGATGTGTCCATTTTCAAGTACTTCATGTAACTCTTTAATATCACGTACTTCTACCGTAATACTCAAATTCATACCATTCTCTTTTTGATATTTGAGCACACGCTGAATCGCATTAGAAATACTGCCTGCGGCATCTACATGATTGTCTTTAATCATAATCCAATCATATAATCCAATTCGATAGTTGTAACATCCACCAATTTTTACCGCTTCCTTTTCCAGAAAACGTATGAGAGGCGTTGTCTTACGAGTATCTAATATTTTGACAGGAAGATCTTTTACCTTTTCGGCAAACTGACGACTAAGTGTTGCTATTCCACTCATTCTTTGCATAGTATTTAAGACCAAACGTTCTGCTTTTAAAAGTGCTTGACTATTACAATTCACAAAAAAGGCAATATCCCCAAATTGAGCATTATCGCCGTCTTTCATTAAAATATCTAATTCAGAAGTAGGATCTACATGATTGAAAATATCTTTGGCGAGCTCAATTCCAGCCAAAACACAAGTATCTTTGACCAATAATTTAGCTTTATTTCTATTCGTTTTCGGGATACAGGCCAAAGAAGTATGGTCTCCATCGCCCACATCTTCTGCCAAGGCATTTATAATGAATTGATGCACTAAATTTGAATCCATAACGATCTTTTTTTTTGCAAAGATAATAAAAAAGGCATCCAATTACTTTGAACTGGATGCCTTTTCATGATAATAATTATTTAATAAACCCGTACTAAAAAATTACACCAATTTTTAAAGTGATATTTTTAACAACGCCTTTTGAATCATCAACTTTTTTATTCAAATCTGCATCTATTTTTTCAGCCTTATTGCTAGTCATATCGATAAAACCATTGTGATAATAGATTCCCCCAACCAAAGAAGTATTTTCATTGATAGTATATTCGACTCCACCACCAAATCCAATAGCCAAATTAATAGGTGTGACATCTTTTTTAATATCTTCCTTTTCCGCCATTCTACCAGTTCCTTCAATATTTCCCCTAGCTTGGGTCAAAATACCCAATGTCAAAATTGGCAATTCAGCGAAGTATCTCAAATACCCAAATTCACCAGTGCGCATTTTAAATCCCATTGGAATTTCAATATATTGCAAATTATATTTCAATTTCACACCAGCTGGTAAATCGTGAAAATCTGTATTACTCAAATCAGACTCTTTCCAAAGATCGCCACCTACATCATGTAGTAATGTTCCCCCCTGATTAAAAGCAAATCCAGCACCTGTAACAACACCATAATTTGGAGCAAAATAATATTCTGCAACCAAGCCGAATTTCATACCAAGATTTGTTCCATTGGAATTAATTTTATTATCCGATGAACTCATCCAAGAGAAAGAAGGACTTGCTTGAAATCCAAATTTAAAATCTGTTTGAGCCTTTAGATTAAAAGCAGACAATAAAAATAATAAGCTAAAAAATTGAATAGTTTTTTTCATTTTTGATATTTTAAGTTAAAATGTCATGACACTTTTTTATAAGGAATAATTTTTACGACAAGAATTATTCCGTACCTAAAAGTTTCATTGAATAAAATTTACGAAGTGTAATATATTTTAAAATATATCCTTAATATTGCACGTTTTATTGCATTTAGGAATACTCACCTTTTGTAAACGTTTGAAAAATTAAAGTGTTGCTAATCCAAAATTAAATATAGATAAAAGACATGAAAAATTCCTTATTTGTTGCCATTTCTTTGCTAATTCTAATCATTTCACTTGAATCTTGCGAAAAAGATCGCAAAGTACCTGATACATCAAACATTCATATCCAACTAAATATCAATAGATTTGAGCAAGAATTATTTAAAATAGATACAAATCACATCGAAGAAGGTATCAATCAGTTGATGCAAAAATATCCTGCTTTTTCAGAATTATTTTTCACCCGAATCTTACCGCTCAAAAGAGATACCAACAAGGCGGTTTTCCTAAAAAACGTAAAAGGCTTATTGACCTTCAAACCTATTCAAAAATTAGTAGATACATGCGAAATTGTATTCCACGATTTTAATGGCATTGAAAATCAACTCACTTCTGCCTATAAATTTTATAAATACTATTTCCCTAAAAAAGATGTGCCCAATATTTATACTTTGATTTCAGAATACGCCTACCAAACCTTTTTATTTGATGATAACGGCAAAGATGGAATCGGTATCAGTTTGGATATGTTTTTAGGAGCGGATTATCCTTATGCACAAATTGATCCACAAAATACAGCTTTTTCCAATTATTTAACTAGAACATTCAACAAAGACCACTTGGTGAAAAAAGTACTAGATGCCAGTATTGATGATTTGGTGGGCTTGCCTAAAGGAAACCGTTTATTAGATATTATGATTCACAATGGTAAAAAACTCTATATTTTAGACCATTTATTGCCAAATGTGCCTGATAGTATCAAACTAGAATACACAAAAAGTCAAATGGATTGGGTCAATACGAATGAAAAACAGACTTGGGCACATTTTTTAGCGGAAGATTTATTGTATGAAACGAATATGAAAAAAATTGCTAAATTGGTAAATCCTAGCCCGCAAGCTCCCCCAGGAATGCCCGCAGAAGCCCCAGGTAGAATTGCCAATTGGGTGGGATGGCGAATTATCAATATGTATATGAAGAGAAATCCAAATGTGAGTTTAGCGCAATTAATTGAGGAGAAAGATGCACAGAAAATATTGAATATTTCTAAGTATAAACCGAGGAGATAGTCCAGCCATTTAGGCCTTCCCAACAAGTTGGGATTGTTTAATAGATGAGTGCTGCTTTGACATCTAATCTAAACTACTTTTATACATGTAACTGTCTAAAATAATGGGCAACGCCCCTTCAATGTGGCATGGCTCATTGTCTTTCTTCAATGCGGAATTCTATTTTTTGGGAATGAATGATATTGGTCAATGGTTTATGCTTGGTTGAAATTCGAGTTCGGATGGTCATAAAGTAAAATTAAGAAATCAAATACCCATGGCTAACCGCTAATTCCGCTTTAGAATACCCATGAAAAGATTTATGAATAACTAAATCATTCAAATTATCAAGATTTCCAGGTCTTATCTGCTCTTTAGCATATTCAATTCCCAATTGATGATACATATTTTCATAATCTACAAATCTCAATCTATTTTGTGGTTGAATAGAATTATCAATCCATTTCCATTCTATTGGACTAAATCTAAGAAAATTATAAATGGTAATTGATTTATCAAAGTGAGCAAAATGATCACTCAAATCAATAAAATGACTCATCACTCCCTGCTTTTTGACCAATCGTTTAAATTCAATTAAAATACCCTTCAAAATAGCTTTAGGAATATGCTCAAAAGTATTATTGGAACATATGAAATCAAAACTTTCCTTTTCAAAAGGCAAATTTCTAGCATCTTCAATAAGAAAACTGAAATTCATTTTTGTACAAATATCCTCTAATGATAAATGATCCGCATCTTTAATAATATGTTTTATGACTTCCCAACGATTAGGATCGATTTGTAGATAAGACTTCAATTGCCCACTATCCTTCCATGCTCTAAATCTTAAAAGAGCATCCATTATTTTTTGTTTTGACAACCATTTTTGTGTATCCACAGAAACGATACGATCAAACCCCGTCAGAAAGAGAGAAATTGGAATGATTGGAAACCAACCCGTACCTAACTCTAGTACATTTTTTGATTGGATTTCATCACCTTTATATTTTTTAAAGTACTGAATATGATCTCTAGCATGTACTAATTTGAGCTCAAAATAATCATCATTTAAAATAGCACCTTTGGTAACGTGTTTTTGGAAAAAATAATTCACTTTTTCTTTATTAGGGAAAATAGAAATTCCCTTCTGTACCACTGCCTTAACTACCCATTTTTTCATAAAAT
>CAZOHX010000131.1:0-6893 GCA_964579315.1 uncultured Saprospiraceae bacterium | reverse complement strand
TTTAATTTTACTGCTTATTTGATGCAGGTTCGTGATGAATTTGGGGTAATTGTATGTATCATATTTGACCCAATGTATCTTTTCTACACCCAAAATATATCTGGATTGCAAGTGATTTGACTAGACAATTTATAAATCACTTACATTATATGTTATATTTTTTAGAATATTTATAATTATCTTTTGTTTTTCCAAAAACAATACATATAATTGTGGTATCATAAATCCAAAGAACACTACACACGTGTAGATTCATTTCAATGGTTGGTGATTTTGACAACAAAACTTACGAGATATAATGATTATTTTTTGGAGTTTCGAGAAACACTAGATTTACTTTAAAAACATAAGCCAATTTAAAGAAGTAGATATTGTGTTGGGAAATATTTATTCTTCATTTTTGGCAAAAGATGATACTCCGCTTTTTGCAAATATTCAAAATGATTTAAATCATGAAAACTGTGTTAATTTTAGGAGTGTTTTGTTTTTTATCATTTACATGTTTAGGGCAAAATGAATATTTGAAAATAGGGAAAAGAAAAAATATTATTTGGGGAAAAAAATTAGTCGAAAAAATCTAGGAAGCATTTATACCTATTACTATCCAATTTATTTTAAAACAGCTTCAACTTCTTATATGAAGTCTGGTGTCTTCGGAAGAAAAATAAAGGTGTATTTAAATTTAGGGAATCAAAAAACGTTAGATGAGTTTAAAAAATATAAATTACAAAAAAAACTAAGTTATGTTTTATTAGGTACAACAGTTGCCTCGCTTACATGTTGGACTTATAAATCTCTTCTTTATATTGACAAATCAGGTGAGTATAGTCCTCGAGGTTTTTTTAGAAAAGCAAGCTTGGGATATTTAGGTCTATATTTTATAAGTTTTTCTAGTTCTATTTATTTAAATTTACAAGGTGATAAACATTTAAAAAATGCGGTAAGGTATCATAATATAAGTATAAAAAAACATTTGTGAAATAGCGGTGAGACACACCCACGCCCTATCGGGTACGGGTATGATTATCCCAGCAGACGTTGTGATGAAATTGCCTCCACTGCTCTCATCTAATTCTATCACAACGGATTCGGGGAAACCCATCTCTTACATATCTCATTACATTCTTATTAAATTCAATTAGATGATCGAATATGTAAGCATATAATCGTTACACAAAAATAACAATTACAAATAAAATTGACATTTTGAAGTTATTTTATTAACTTTGTAGTTCAAAGTACTTTATAAATATCAAATTTAATGGAATCTCAAATAGATCATATAAAACAACTTTCGGAAATTAGAAGCATGATGGAAAAATCATCTCGATTTATCTCACTAAGTGGGTTGTCAGGTGTTTTTGCTGGAATAGTGGCCTTGATTGGGTGTGCTATCGTTTATACGTATCTTGGAATGACACCTTTTTCAAATTCACATCATTTTTATTATTCCAATCGGGGGAATTATGTAAATTGGGGGATGGGATATCGTACATTTTTTATTTTAGACGCATTGACGGTTTTTGTGTTGGCCATTGCAGGGGGCATTTATTTTACAACCAAGAAAGCCCATCGCAAGGGACAACAAATATTTGACCGATTGACTTATCGTTTATTGGGTGCTTTGTCAATTCCATTGCTCACTGGGGGGATATTTGCAATTGGGCTTTGGTCACATGGCTTATTGGGCTTAGTGGCTCCTATCACTTTGATATTTTATGGTATGGCATTGATTAATGCATCAAAATATACTTTACAGGATATTTATTATCTAGGTATTTCTGAGATTGTTTTGGGACTTTTGGCAACTTTTAGTCTAGGTCATGGATTAGAGTTTTGGGGCATTGGCTTTGGTATATTGCATATCGTTTATGGAACGGTGATGTACTATAAATATGAGAAAATATAAGCGTGAAGAATATTTTAACAAATCTAAATAAAGTTTTTTCAAATAATACTCGATTGGGGATTATGACGATTCTTATGGTAGATGAATGGGTGGATTTTAATACTTTTAAAGCTAGATTAGGCGTGACAGACGGCAACCTTGCTAGTCACCTAAAGCATCTTGAAAGTAAAAAATATATAGATTTTAAAAAACAGTTTATTGGGCGAAAGCCACAGACACTCTATCGTGCAACACCTGTCGGTCGTAAGGCTTTCAATGATCACCTGGATGCTTTGGAGCAATTATTGAATAATAGAAAGTGAATAAATTTCCACTAAAAATGATGAAAATATCAAAAATAAAAAAAAGACATCAGTTGTTTTTATTGATGGTTTTAAGTACCTTTTTTGGATTGGCAATGATGATTTATAGATTAAATTATATAGATTTTCCTTTATCAAAAATGAATTCTGTACGTGAGCTGGTCATATATCGCTCTCCAACTTTCATGTTTTTGGTTTGGAATTTATTTCTGGCTTGGATTCCGTATTGGATTGCATTATTATTGAAACCTACCTACTCTATTTTTAAATCAAAAATTATTTTTGCTGTAATGTTAGCATTTTGGTTATTATTTTTACCCAATGCTCCTTATATTATCACAGATTTGATGCATATTCATTCGCAACCACCCGTTCCTTTATGGTTTGATGTGCTTCTTTTCAATACTTTTGCTTGGACAGGAATGATGGTTGGCTTTTTATCAATATTTGAAGTAGAACAATTTTTGAAAACTGAAATGAAAATGAAGTATGTTGACTCTTTAATCATGTCGATATTGATGTTGACTGGATTTGGGGTTTATATGGGCAGATTTCAACGATGGAATAGTTGGGATATGTTTTCTCGACCTACGGATGTCTTGAGTGAAATTTCTTCCGTATTAATTCATCCTATGCAGCATTTAAGTACTTTCGGCTTGGCTATTGTCATCTCGGTTTTTTTGATTATCGGATATTGGTTTATGAAAATATTAAGATTGGAATCATAGATGGCAATTGATCATAAAATATTAATTTATTCCGAACAAGCAAGTCCAAGATTGGAATATGTCCTGAAATTGATCTGTAATGATTTATGGAAAATTCAATGGAAACTCACGCATGATTTCAATCAATTTCAAGCAAGCTCTGTGGGTGTGATTAATTATAGTCACCGTCATTCAAAAATGGGCATTCAGATAAAACCGCATGCTTTACTCTTTGAAAAAGGCGTTGAAAATCAAAATACAACAATCTCTACACAAAATAAATTGCCAGTATTTTTTGGAAATGACTATTTTGCAATGATTTTTTATATGGTAAGTCGATATGAAGAGTATTTGCCATTCAAAGCGGATAAACATCATCGTTTTCCCGCATCTCAATCCTTAGCTTTTAAAAACGATTTCTTGGATCAGCCGATTGTACATCTTTGGGCAAATCATTTGAAACAGCAAATCTTGGAACATTTTCCTTTTTTAAAATTTGGAAATCGAGCATTTAAAATTCAACCTACCTACGATATTGATATGGCTTGGGCTATAAAAAATAAAGGTTGGAAACGTCAAACAGGTGGATTGGTGAAATCTATTCTTGGTAATACTTTTAAAAATCGTTTGAAAGTTTTATCAGGCAAACTTAAAGATCCATTTGATACTTTCGATTATTTAGATCAAGTAAATGAATGTCATTTGGCAAAAGCAAAATACTTTATTCAAATTGGAGATTTTGGTACTTTTGACAAAAATATTGCTCATAATCATCCCGATTTTATCGTTTTGATAAAAAAACTATCTCAAAAATATCATATTGGAATTCATCCTTCTTATCAATCTAATGGGAATTTAAATATTCTGTCAAAAGAGAAGCAAAGATTAGAAAAAATAATAGAAAAACCCATTACTCGAAGCAGACAACACTATTTGAAATTAAATTTTCCACATACTTATCATCATTTACTTAATGTGGGCATCAATGAAGATTATTCCATGGGGTTTCAAGATGCCATAGGATTTAGAGCGGGTATATCCATTCCCTATTATTGGTATGATTTGTCACTCGAAAAGGAAACAATTTTGAAAATTTTCCCTTTTCAAATCATGGATGTAACTATGAAACAATATTTGGGCTGGTCGGTAGAAAATGCAATTCAAAATGTGAAAGTCATTCAAAATAGAATAGCTTCAATTGGCGGTGATTTGACTTATCTTTGGCACAATAGCTCTTTTTATACCATAGAGGGTTGGGAAGATTGGAATTTAGTTTTAGAATCAATAACCACAGCACAATAATAAAAATATTTTACCTACCTTTGTAATGGTCAAAAAAAACAAGCTATGGTTCACGATTTTAGTAATAAAAAATCCATTATTCAACGTTTTATTGGAGAATTAAGAGATATTAATATTCAAAAAGACCCCTTGCGTTTTCGTAAAAATTTAGAGAGAATCGGCGAAATCTTTGCTTATGAAGTTTCGCAAACTTTAGATTATACAGATCATGCTGTGGAGACTCCTTTGGGCGTTGCTCAATCCAGTATTTTATCCGATAGAATCGTTTTATCAACTATTTTGAGAGCTGGATTGCCGATGCATCAAGGGATGTTGAATTATTTTGACCGTGCAGAGAATGCTTTTGTATCTGCCTATCGAATGCACCATAAAGATGGTACTTTTGAGATTAAAGTGGAATATATTTCTTGCCCTAGCTTGGCAAATTCTATTTTGGTGATAGTCGATCCTATGTTAGCGACGGGGGCTTCTATGGAAATTGCTATCAATGCACTTAGAAAATATGGAACGCCCAAACAAATCCATATTGTTGCTGCCATCGCATCCGCAGAAGGGTTGAGCAATATCAAGAGGAAGTTTCCAAAAGCGGATATTTGGATTGGAGCAGTTGATGAAGAATTGACAGCACGCTCCTATATCGTTCCAGGTCTTGGAGATGCTGGAGACTTGAGTTATGGTAAGAAAATTCAGAATTAAGTAAGATGACATACATGTGTCCATCTACTTAAGTAGTTTGATTACACTTTCTATCATTTAAAAAACTTTCCGTATATTGTGAATCTCAATCACAATGTATGTTTATAAAATCAAAATTGCCAGACGTCGGAACGACCATTTTTTCAGTCATGTCAAAATTGGCAAAAGATTACAATGCTACAAATTTATCTCAAGGTTTCCCAAATTTTGATTGTCCTCCTACACTTCAAAATCTTGTAACAAAATATATCTCCCAAGGGATGAATCAATATGCTCCGATGACGGGAGTTGCTATTTTGAGAGAAAGATTGGCTCAAAAAATTGAAAATCTCTACGGACTTTCCATAAATGCGGACACAGAAATTACCATTACTGCTGGGGCAACCCAAGCGATTTATACTATTATTTCGGCTTTTGTTCATGCAGATGATGAAGTAATCATTATCGAGCCTGCTTACGATTCTTATGGTCCATCTATCGAAGTCAATGGGGGAAAAGTGATTTCTTATCAGTTGTTAGCCCCAGATTTTAAAATAGATTGGCTAAATTTCAGGAAATTGGTTTCTCCTAAAACAAAAATGATCATCATAAATTCACCGCATAATCCAACGGGATCCATTTTGTCAGAAATGGACATGCAGCAATTGGAAGAAATTACACAGGATACAGATATCATCGTATTGAGTGATGAAGTTTATGAACATTTGATTTATGATCATCAAATACATCAGTCTGTTTTTAAATTTCCAAATTTATATCAAAGGTCAATGGCGGTTTTTTCTTTTGGAAAGACATTTCATAGTACTGGATGGAAAATTGGCTATTGTGTAGGACCAGATTATTTGATGAAAGAATTTAGAAAAGTCCATCAATTTAATGTTTTTTCTGTAAATACACCTACGCAGTATGCTATTGCTGAATTTTTAGAAAATCCATCAGAATATCTTGGATTGCCTGATTTTTATCAACAAAAAAGGGATTATTTTGCAAAAGCGATTTCCAATAGTCAGTTTCAACCTTTAAAATGTAGTGGAACGTATTTTCAACTATACGATTATAGTGCTATTTCTGAATTGGATGATGTAGCTTTTGCTAAGTGGTTGACTATTGAACATGGCGTTGCAACCATTCCTGTTTCCGTATTTTCATCTTTTAATTCCAATGATAAATTGGTGCGTTTTTGCTTTGCAAAAACGGAAGATACGCTTGATAAAGCTGCGGAGTTGATCAACAGAATTTAAGTTTTAAGCATCTTAAATGAAATTTCAGTTGATTACAAAATATATTTGGTTTGCATATATATTACAAATCGCCTATATTCTATGTCAGCGATTTAGAGTGAAGTGATAAAAGCTTAAAAAAGAGCAAATTATGAACAACTATATTAAAATAGTTTACAGTTATATGCCAAAAGAGTAAAAAAGAACTTTTTTCATATATAAAAAGGACAATCAAACATTTTGTACCAAATATAAAAAGTTGGATTATAGAAAGCTGTCCTGACCTCGCCGTCAAGCGTCTACAAAGTATAGGATTGAAGAAATTGTTTTATCGGCGGTTTTCATGTACATGTGTAAAAGTACAAGTAGAAATAGCTTGAATGAAGATCGGAAAGATACAGTTTTCAGGAAGAACTTTCGTTGTCTATAAGAAGCGAATAAAGTTTTACTAAATATTTCGTTAGCTCTTAATTGCTGATTAAAATGTTAAAATATATACAAAAATTTTGTACTATAAAATATTTTCCATACATTTGTATTACTATGACATTGTTGACGCAATGAAATTAGTAAATGCTAGTAATATACATGTTTTACTTTGGTTTAAAAGTAACCAATAATAGAGCAGTTTGTTCGACTTCGGAACTTGCAAGATAATATCCGACATACTTGTTTTTAGACAAGGTCAAGTAACATGTATTAGCAGAAAAATATTAAATAGTATTAAAGTATATTATCATTTGGCTAAAGTGCTGCC
>CAZOHX010000130.1:0-6902 GCA_964579315.1 uncultured Saprospiraceae bacterium | reverse complement strand
TGTATTACAATATAATACATACGTACACCTACTTATCATCCAATGAAATTAAGTATTTCATTTGAAATAACATACTATGAGATGGAAAATAATCATATTTCTAGGTTGCATATCATTTGCAACTATAGATGCACAACAAGTACTTTATTCTGAATGTGGCAATCCAGTTGCACACGACTATTGTGCCAACGCACCATCACCAAGCCTTTGTGAAATTGATGGTTTCACCGCTACTACCGAAAATTTTACGGCTGGAAATGATTCCATAGAAGCATTGACAAACTTATTTTGTGGACCACATACATTGACACATGACAACATGTGGATTAAATTTGTTGCAGATGGGAACCATTTAAGTTTTAAAGTAGATATTAATTACTGTCAAGGTATTGCAGGTTGTATAGATGGATCGGGAATACAACTGGCGATTGTAGAAACGGACTGCATTTCAAATTTCAACTCTATTGCCTGTCTAAATTGTGATGCATCCGTACCATTATCCGCCGATGTTATTCCTGGAAATACCTACTATTTGATGATAGATGGATGTTGTGGCGATATTTGTGAATTTGTCATCAATGTTTTAGAAGGAGTGGCAGGAACTCACATCAATATTGATATTCCTGAAGAATCTATTTGTACAGAAGATGATACCAAAACTTTAGTTGCAAATATGACTCCTGTAGATGGCGATTATTCATATCATTGGCACACTACCAATGGAGAAATATTAAGTGACACATCAAAGCAATCTATTCTTGTACAAGGTAAAGGAGAATATTTTGTAGATGTACATGAAAATATCACTTGTTGTGATGAATCTCAATTTATAGACTTAGGCGTAGATCCTAGGGCTCCAATTACATCCGTATTACCCCCTGAAACCATAACTTGCAAAAAACCAACAGTCAGTTTAAATGGTACTTTTCAAGGTGTAAATGGAGAAGCCTATACACAAAATTGGTATGATCCAGATGGAAATGTCCTTGCAAATTGGAATATCAATACTGGAGGAGAATACTCCTACGTTGTTGTACATTCAAATACATCATGTGCAGATACTTCCATGATTACCGTTAATGTTGATACAATTTCTCCAACGGCATTAGCCATTTCAAATGACACATTAAATTGTAAATCTGATAATACTATTCATTTATTGGGAATTCAATCCACTCCTTTATATAATTTAACATATCAATGGTTGGATAAAGATGGAAATTTATTAGCTGAAAATCCAAATTTCACTTCATCATCCCTTGAAACCGACTATACTTTAAAAGTAGAAAACATACAAAATGGCTGTATAGACGAAATGTCGATAACTATACCTGATGAAAGAGGAGACCCTATCGTAGATGCAGGTCCAGACCAAACTATTGATTGCAATGTAAATATTGTCACATTGACCGCCAACGTCAATCAAGGAGCTGCTATCAGCAATAATTTTTCTTATCAATGGCTAGATCTTAATGGATATGTAGCATCCAATGACTCATCATTTACCACCATTACAGAAGATACTTATACTTTAGTGGTTAAAAATACGGACAGTGGTTGTAGTGCGCAGGATGAAATAGTCATTACAAATGGGATTAACTTTCCAAGTATTACCATTTTAGCACCAACAACCATTACATGTAAAAATGCTCAAGTTACTTTAGATGCATCTACATCTATAGGCAATAGCTTAGGATACGAATGGTCTGATGTTCAAGGAAACATTTTAGGAAAAGATGACTTTTTAATAGTGCCTGATACTGGATTTTATTATTTAGCCCTACAAGATACTGTCTCAGGTTGTATCACACGAAAAACCATCAAGGTCATCGAAGATTATCGTACACCAAATGATGTCACATCCAACAATGGAGTTTTAAATTGTTTAGTAGATTCTGTAATTTTGATAGGACAAACCACTTCTCAACTCAACCAAGTAACCAACCAATGGATAGATGCATCAAATAACATTATTAGTCATTCGACAGTAGTTACAGTCACTGATCCTGGTAAGTACTATTTTATTTCTACTTTAGATTCAACAGGATGTTCTGCCACATCAGAATCTATCGTTACGACAAGTTACAATACACCTGACATCACAATTGAGAGTACTTTCGATACCTTAAATTGTCAAAGAACATCTATTGATATGAATGTAATTTCTAATATCAATAATTTAGAATATACATGGTCAGGCCCTTTTTTGAATGCTAACACAGATACGATTACCATTACGGAAGCAGGTATTTATACGGTAACGATCACGGACAAAAATAACGGATGTAGCAATCAATTATCAAAGACCATTTATATGGATACGATTGTTCCAAATGCTGTAATCAATATTCCTGATACGATCAACTGTTATCATACAAATATTCAATTAATAGCTCAAACGGATTTATCCAATACCATTTTTGATTGGACAACATCAAATGGACATTTTGTAGGTAATATTAATAGTTTAACACCAACAGTTGATAAAAAAGGAACTTATTTTTTACACTTACAATCTCTGATCAATCATTGTGAAAATACTTATGAAATTGATGTGGTAGATAATTTCACATTGCCGATTGTAGGTGCTGGTAAAAATCAACAATTGGATTGTAATCATGAGTCTTTTGAAATTGGAACAACTGAATCTACCCATACAAGCTATCAATGGTTGGACGAAAATAATAATGAAATAGCAAAAACTTACAATTATAGTGGACAAATACCGGGAATCTATACACTAATAGCCACACAAATTGAAAGCGGTTGTACTGCTTTGGATACAGTAAAGATCACACAAGACACTACAAAACCCCAAGCAATAATCAGATCAAGTACAGATGAAAGAACATGCAGCAAACCCACATTTGTCATTGCAGCATCCACCAATATCCATAATCCAAATTATAGTTGGCAAGGACCCAGTTCGTTTGTAGCATCTACAAGAGTTATCTCTATCAATGAAGGCGGCTTGTATCAATTAATGGTTGAAAATCCTGATAATGGATGTACCCAATCAACTGATATTGAAATAAAAGATAATTTTATTGAACCAAATATCCAAATGAATACTCCTGATACACTCACTTGTGTGCAACAAAATACAGCATTAGGATTTAATAGTAGTGATGACACCCATTATTTTCATTACAAATGGCAGGATGAAAATGGTCAGTCAATGGGAGAAGATTCTATCTTGGTAGTAACTCAACCACAAATATACACTCTAATCACCGAAAATACATTAAATGGGTGCACCACACGTTCGGATATAAATGTTTTTCAAAATATAACCCAACCAGAAATAGATGCAGGCGAAGACATTGCTTTAGATTGTAATACCTATAATACTACATTAAATGGAATTGCCAGTAGCACCGCCAACCTTTCAAATTTTAAATACAATTGGTATTTTGATGGATCTAGAATTGATTCAAATCAAACAATCCAAGTCAGTAATTTTGGCATTTATCAATTAGAAGTTATTGACCAAAATAATGGATGCAGTCAAACAGATCAAGTAGAAGTATATCCCAACAGAGAAAAACCAAACGCCATAGGAAAAGTGAGTAATACTCTGACATGTAAAGATACAATCGCCGTCATAGATGGATTACAATCCAAAACAAGCACCAACGGACTACTCCAATACAGATGGTATAAAAGCGGAATTTTAATAGATACAACCGATAATCATACGATTTCCGAACCAGGAACATATAAATTAGTTATTGAGGACCTTTCCAACCATTGTTTGGATAGTACAAGCTTAATTGTGGAAGAAAATATCAAAACGCCACCGCTCCCTGACTTAAATCCTGATACCTTAACATGCAAGATTCAAACTATTTCGGTAGATGCACGAATTCCAAATCACAATGAACTTTTATATACATGGTACGATGAAAATATGGAATTAATAGCACAAGGAAACTCGAAAATGACCACTGCTGCCTTCGGAAATTATCATTTAGTAGTTACCAATAAAGGAAACGGCTGCACCAATACTTTAGAAGTAGAAATTCCTGTGAATCGAGAAAAGCCATTTGCAGAAGCACTTGTGGATGATGAATTGGATTGTAGCACAAGAGAGATTACTTTGTTGACAGGAAATTCAAGTACAGAACATGTAGATTATTTTTGGGATGGTCCTGGTATCATACCCGAAACCAATCTCATCCATCCTAAGGTAAACGCACCTGGTTTATACCATTTGGTGATTCGCGATATTATCAATTACTGTTCAGATTCTGCGGAAGTAAAGGTCATTGAAATAGAAAATGATTTACAAGTAAGTATAAAATCATATGATGAAATCTGTTTGAATACACAAAACGGGAGCATAGAAATTGATGATATACAAGGAGGAACGCCCCCATTTTTATATTCAATCAACGATCATCCCTTTTCGGATTCCATATATTTTGAGAATCTAATGCCAGGTCAATACAAAATGGAAGTCAAAGATGCGAGAGGATGTCTGTTTACAGATTATATGGATATAGAATCCTGGAAAGAACCCACATTTAACCTTGGACCAGATGTGACCATTAATATTGGTCAAACCGTAGAAATAACACCGACATATTCCGCATCCAATGTAGATTCCTTAAAATGGAATGCATCAGATTTATTTGGCTTTAATCCAATATTATTACCTACAAAAGACCGTACAATCAATGCTACCTTAATTGACGAAGATGGTTGTGAAGTACAAGATGAGATGAGAATATTTGTCAATTTGGATTATCCAATTTACGTCCCCAATGCTTTTTCACCCAATGGAGATGGTGTCAACGACATATTTCTAGTTTTTTCAGAAAATAAAGCAGTTAAAAATATTCAAACTATGATTATTTTAGATCGTTGGGGGAACTTAGTGTTTGAAAACCATGATTTTATGCCAAATGACCCTACTCAAGGTTGGGATGGGCTTTTCAAAGAAAAACCGATGAACCCTGGAGTATTCGTGTATTATTTTAGTGTAGAATTTATCAATGGAGATGTACAAGAATTTAAAGGTGATTTGACTTTACTACTTTAATTGATGCGATTGTCGAATAATTGAGATTTTCTCCAATTTGTAACCAGCATGACCACACGATTGTAATTTTCCATTCCTTCGCTGATCCCCTGTGCTTTAAGATATTGGTTATAAAACAAATGTCTAAAAGATGGTAAAATTTCAGGATAACTATTAATAGTATCATTTATTTCATCCAAATCTTGGATTATTCCAAATGGTAAAGCTTTTCTGAAAATAGCATAATCATGAGAATTAAGCATTTTATAATTTACGGCTAAAGTTCTCCAATACCCCAAAAGACACGCATATCTAATTAATGGATTATTGGTGTTTTCAGAAGCCAAATAAGAAATAAAGTTGCAAGTACCTTCATCTCCAAAGCCATATCCATGTCCTAATTCGTGTGCCATCACATAAATCTGTTGCAAAGGATGAAGCCCAGCATCTACATTGCTTTCCCCCACGAAAGGAAAGTAAATTCCTGCCGTACTCCAAATCATCAATGCCCCTTTAGGCTTTAAAAATCTAACATTTAGATCCTTTGAAGTAGGATAATCAAATTTGGCTAAAGATTTTCTAACCGCTTTTTTGACAATGTTTTCATAATCCATTGGATCAAAAAGACTAATATTTGCATTTAAATCAGGATTTATGTCTTGTCTATATTTAATTAATTTTTTTGTAAAAAATTCCAATTCAGATCTAAGCACAGATTCATTTTGACTTTTTTCAGTGATTTGAAAATGACTTTCAATTGGGATTCTACAATAATTATATCCCCAAGACCAAAGAAAAAGCCCATACAATAAAGCAATAAAGCCCAATAATTTTATCATTTTGACAAATATCGTTTTCTTAAATGGCAAATGCTCTTTCATGAAAATTATGCGTATGAGCCAACCCATTACTAAAACGAAAAACAAATAAAATGGAGGAAAAGGAATATAAGAAAACCAATAGAAAGACTTTCGAATCCATTGAAATACACCCTTGCTATAAAATGATTCAACAAAATCAGGATGCTGGCAACAGTAAAGTCTTAATCCATATGAAATCAATCCGAAAATGATAAATATGAAAGCATTTCGATATGGTTTTAGACTAAAAGTCATAATTATTTCATATTGTAATTAAAAATATGTTAAAATTCTTTCAAATATCAAAAGGAGTCGGTAACTTCCCCAAAATTAAGAAAAAGACCTCAGATGAACTTACGAAACGGAATTTTTATAGTAATTATTTTAGGATTTATACTTGGATGTAGTTCTGACACAAAAAAACAGCAACATCCCACTATAGACCCTGATGAATCTGCTCTACCCCATGGGAAAGCGTTACCAGTCCAAGCCTTATCCAAAGCAGATATTGCAGAATTGAAAAATGCAAAAGGGAAAAAAGCAATTACCATATCCATGCAAAAGTTAGATCAACTTATTCAATCCTCAGATCGACAATTACATTGCTTTGTTTTCTGGAAAAGTGACTGTACTATTTGTCAACCTATAGTCCAAAAACTAGAAAAAGAAGCCTTAGAAAGACAAAACATAAAAATAATTTTAGTCACCAATGAACCTGATAAAGATGCACTTGATTTGTTTATTCGTCAAAAAAATATTGTTCCTGTAGTATATCAAATAAAGGGGAAAAACGGATGGGAAAAAATGATTGATAAGAATTGGTCTGGACAATTTCCTGCTATTTTATTGGTCAATAAAGCAGAAAAACTAAAACAGTTTTATCCTATAAAATCACTGAACGAGTTTGAAGCATTAATTACACCATTGCTCCCTTAAATAGGTGGACACATATTTTTACGATATATTTTTGATATATTTTGCCCAACTCTTCAGCAAAAATGCTCGCAATAGCTAGGCTA
>CAZOHX010000129.1:0-6912 GCA_964579315.1 uncultured Saprospiraceae bacterium | reverse complement strand
AATTTAATAAAATAAACACCCTTTTGCAGATTTGCGGTAGATATTGATTTTTGGTATTTTCCAGGAGTAAGTCGTTGATTCAATATCTCAGATATGATTTGACCTTTGGATGACACCAATAGAATGGATGCATTGGTTTCTCTTTGGATATAATATTCAATGACCGTTGAATCCATCATCGGATTGGGTGCAACTGTCATTGCCAATTTATTGGGAATAGTGATTTCACCATCTGATTTTTCAATAAAAATGGGGGTGCCTGTCAATTCCACCGCATCTGGAAATACCAAACTCTCTAAATTATTTCTGATATAATCCCATTCTTTGATACTGACCAAATCATAATCAAATTCTTTTGGAAATGCGTATAATGCTCGGGCATCTTCGGATTTGTCAATTCTAGTCGCCGCCCAAAGTACATACACAAATGCTCCCGAAGGTTTTCTGAATGCTCCTCCACGAATATTTAATGGCAAATGCATGGCCTTTGTTTTGGCTTCATCATAAAAAGTGCTATCCAATAATAAACTTGTGGTGGCATAACCAATCCCACTAACATTTACGTTTTGCTGATAGGGTGGCACATTGGTCAGAGAACGATAAAGCCCCATATATGAAAATGAATTATTATTATTTTCAGATGCTGGTGCTTCTGCAATATTAAAAACATGCATAGAAAGAACATTTCTCTCTTTACATCCAATCAAGGCTTTCATTAAAAAATTGCGTTGAGCATCCACAGAGCCCATATTTTCATCAATAGCCAATCTTGGAATATTAATTTCTGTAATTAAAAAATGCTTTTTGGGATAAGTCTCTCCATCATATTGATGGGCAATTAACACATCTTCAAACTGTTTTTGCAAATTAAATACGCCCCGCACCGCACGATCTGAATGACGAAAATATTCAAAATCATTTTTAGAATTATTCCATGCACGTACACTTCCATCAATATGTGGATAGGAGTGATAACTCATCACATCAAAATATGCTCCGCCCTTCAAACTAAACTCTTCTGTCACTTTTCCACCGTCTGGATTATCTGTATTACGTAAAATAGCATCTAAAAAACTAGGATAACCTAATCCACCAACCGCTACATATGCATCAGGATCTATACTTTTAATAATTTCATAACTAATTCGCAAAGTTCTGATATAATTGAAAATAGGGGCTTTCAATTTGTAATCACAAGGTGCTGGATTATTTTCCCACCAATTACCTGTTTCTCCCCGTTTTTTAGTAGAATTGGCAGTATATGAAAAATCTGGTTCATTCCAAATTTCCCAAACTTTCACATAATCTTTATATTTTGAAACAGTTTTGTATAAATAGGCTGCAAAATAATTGCTATCATTTACGATTTTTCTATTGGTACTGTCTTTCCAAATAGGCTCATATAGATTGGCAAATAAATGAGAAGGATCACTGGCACAGTATTTTTGAGTTTCTCGATGAGATTCCATTGGACCTTGAACAAAACAAACTAAATCTTTTAACCCCAATTTTTGATAAAATTTAAAAGCATCTATTCTGATATCGTATCCCCATTGCTCCAAAAAATGCTCAGGCAAGGTAGGACGTATGGTCTGTACGCCCACACCTACTATTTTTTTATTAGCATTTCCATGTGCGATTTCAGCCAGTTGTTCATCTTTCCAACCCACATAATATCCAAGATTAGAGCCAGCCAAAGTCGTCCCATGATAAGGCAACACAAAATCATTGGCAGTCTTTTGTCCAAAGCAAAAAAGAGAAACAAATAAAAATATAGGAAATAAAAAGGACTGTAATTTCATTGGGAAAATAATTGGTTGGTGCAAAACTAAGAAAGGTTGTGCTAATAACACAACCTTTCAAATATTTTTAGTTTTTTTTTAATGAGAAAGCGTCATATCTCTCATAATATTTAGACATTCATCAATATAAACATCTTTTTTCAATCCCTTCAACCATTCATCATTTCTAGCTTTTTTACCTTCATCCACTTCGATATTAGCCAAATCTTCTTTCAAATTATGAATTTCTAGCCCATCAATCGCTACAAATAAATCATCATATTGATCGCCTTCCTTTTCTAAACCATCTAAAAGTGCTTTATACTTATCATAGCTCAAAGGATAAATAGATTGATCTTTTCTTTCCTTCACTCTTTTAGCATTTGCCTTAATTGCATTGAAAATTTTACTATGAGAAACACGTTCTTTGCTAGCCATTGCCAATTCAGGCAAATTAGATAAATTCGTTACATGCTGACTATATTCCACAGGCTCAATCTCAGTCCAAGGCAAAGGATAATCATTGTCTTTTTCACCCACTTTTAAATACATCAAATTGTCGGGTAAAACAATATCAGGGG
Organism: uncultured Saprospiraceae bacterium; assembly: GCA_964579315.1. GTDB lineage: Bacteria > Bacteroidota > Bacteroidia > Chitinophagales > Saprospiraceae > CAMZLN01. The sequence continues at coordinate 4,550 of CAZOHX010000129.1, read as the reverse complement.
TAACACCTCTCAATTGAGTAGAACCCCCATTTACTCTATAAAATTTTTGAATTGTCAATTTTAATTGCCCCAAAGGTTTCAATTGTTCATTGCCCCGAATAGCTCTATCCAAATTCAAAAATCGCTGAACTGTACCTTTACCATAAGTAGATTTTCCACCTACAATAACGGCTCTTCCATAATCTTGCAAGGCTGCTGCCAAAATTTCTGAAGCAGAGGCACTATATTGATTTACCATGATAATCAATGGATCTTTATATTGTACTTTTTCATCGTAATCTGACAAAATTTCCGCTGCACCTTCACGAGGTTTTACTTGAACAATAGGACCTTTTTCAATAAAAAGTCCTGACATTCTCACAACATCTCTCAAAGATCCGCCCCCATTATTTCTCAAATCAATAATAATTCCTTTTACCCCTTTCTTTTTTAATTTTTCTACTTCTTTAGCTACATCGGTTGCACAACTTCGCCCCCCTTGTCGATTAAAATCCGCATAAAATTTTGGCAAACGCAAATATCCTACATTATCAATCACACCCTTTTTATTAAGAATAACAGATTTTGCATAACTCTCATCCAAGACCACTATATCACGAGTAATCGTAATATCTTGGATACTGCCATCCACTTTTTTCACAGTCAAGGTAACTTTTGTACCTTTTTTACCACGAATTTTAGAAACAACATCATCGATTCTCCAACCCGTAATATCCTCTGCTTCACCACTTTCTTGAGTAACTTTCTGAATTACATCATCTGGTTCCAAATCTTTTTGCTTCCAAGCTGGTCCACCAGGTACAATACTTGTAATCTTCGTATAATCACCATCCGTTTGCAATCTAGCCCCAATTCCTTCTAAAGTACCCGACATACTGATATCAAATTGCTCTTTATCTCTAGGAGCGAAATATGAAGTATGCGGATCATAAATATTTGTCAAAGCATTGAAATAAGAAGTCAGACGATCTGTACGTCTTTCTTTTTGCAAACGATCATACCATCGGTCATATCTTTTCAATACAGCCGCCCGAGCATCTGCTTCAAGTTCTTTCATTGTCTTAATTGGTTCATCTTCCTTATCTTCCTTATTCTTTACTTCATCTTTTGCTTCAGAAACATTAACCATTTCCTTCCCTTCATTTTCCTTTTTCAATCTTTTCTCTTGAGCTTCCACTTTAGAAACATATTCAGAAAGCGTAGCGTATTTCAAAGATTTTCTCCAATACTCTTTTAATTCAGCATCATTTTTAGCATAAGCTTTTTTATCACCATCTGTTTCAATTTCTGTATCTTCAGAAAAATCAAAGGGTTGTGCCAAAATCTCTCTATAAAATTTTTGTGTTTTTGAAATTCCATTTTCAATTAATTTAACAGAAGCATCGAAGAAATCAAAATGAGCTGTTCGGATTTGATCATCCACAAATAATTCAAAAGCATCTAATTGATCCACATCTTGCTGAGTCAACCATCTTTTTCCACCATCTATTCTATCTAAATATAGATGAAAAGCTTTTTTAGAAAATTCATCATCAATCGTAGCAGGTTTGAAATGCAATTGATTCAACCCATTGGTCAATGCCTGAATTAAAACAGCCTCCTTTTCAGATGCATCATAATGAGGATAATACGTAGAGATGAATAGTACTGCAATCACTGCAGACAAAAATATTTGACCTTTAAATTTCATAATAAATTTTATTAATTTGTTATTTTTTAATCCCAAAACATCTATTAATTTATAAGCTCAGAATAAAGAGCAATGATATTATCCGCATAGAACATCTAAATCGAATAAAAATTAATAATTAGATAGTATTACAAAAAAGATAATGCAAAAATACTACCGAAAAATATGTTCATCCTATAAAAAACTACTATTTGCAATAAAATGTTGTGTATTTGCCCAAATAGTTGTTTTTATAATTAAAATTCTAAACTAACGACCAAATATCTTATCAAAGAATTTCTTTCTTCGTTTCTTTCTTGCCTTTCGTTTTTTAATTCTATCATTTTTCTTACGAATTTCAGCGGCACGATCTCTTCTTGCCTTCGTTGATTGTCTTTTTCTCTTTTTTCTTTCCACCCTTTCATCCTTCCTATCTTTCAAAATCGAACCCAAAATTTCATCCAATTTCTCAACGGTTGTCATTTGCTCTAAGCTATCAATAATAGTAGAAGGGCGTTCATCAAGATACGGAGCACAAGCCAATTTAGTTTTCAAACTATCATTTAATTCAGGAAATTCGGCATTCACAAAATACTTCAATTTTTTATCCGTAGCCAATTTTCGCATAAATTCACCCCAAATAGGCAATGCCATATTGCTTCCAGACCCCAATCTCAATGACTTAAATCTAACCACAGGAGATTCACCACCTACCCATACGCCTGCCACCAATCTAGGAGTAAACCCAATATACCAACCATCCGATTGATTTTGAGTAGTTCCCGTTTTACCTGCCATATCTGTAGTAAAACCATAGACCCTTCTCAATCTTGTAGCGGTTCCATTATTAACCACTTCTTCCATCATGGTGGTCAACATTTGAGCCGATTCTGGTTGCATAACTTGTTCCATTTCTTCTGGTGGCGTGGGTTCTAACGCTTCCAATACCACACCATTTGAAGTTTCAATCTTTGAAATATAGTAAGGATCTAATTTTTGACCTTGATGATCAATCGTTGCATAAACATTGACCATTTCTTTCAAAGAAGCATCAATCGCTCCTAAAGCAATGGCGGGCACTTCAGGAATATCACTGGTGACACCCATTTTTTTTGCCAATTCAATGATAGGTTTAATGCCCGTTTTCATCAACACAGATACAGCAATCGTATTTACAGAATGTGCCAATCCCCCCATCATAGAATACACACCCGTATAATGATTCTCTGCATTTTTAGGTTGCCAATCATCATATTCTGTATAAGTTACCAAATGATTATCGATATATTCACAGGGTTCAATCCCCTGCTCTAACGCAGTGGCATAGACAATAGGCTTAAAAGTAGATCCAATAGGTCGTTTTGCTTTCACATGATCATATTGAAAATACTTGTGATTGATGCCCCCTACCCAAGCCTTGATTGCTCCTGTATTGGGATCCATTGCCAAAAAACCTGCATTTAATAATCCAAAGTAATATTTTACAGAATCTAAGGGCGTCATCGTCACTTGTTTATCCCCTTCTTTCCAATCAAAAATGGTCATTTCTACAGGTTTCCGAAAACGTTTCATGATTCCTTGATGAGAATATTTTTGTTTTTTCAACACTTTGTATCGACGAGATCGTTTGATAGCGGCATTTAAAACTTTATCATTTTCCCAAGGTTTTTGCTTTCCTTTCCAATGATTTTGAAAATCTTTTTGAAGTTTAGCCATGTGCTTTTCTACTGCTGCTTCTGCAAAATATTGCATCTTTGAATCGATTGTCGTATAAATTCTCAAACCATCTGTATATAAATTATAGGGTTTTCCATTTGGTTTTTTATATTTTTTCAACAATTCCACCAATTCCAATCTTAAATGAGAACGAAAATAAGCCCCAAGACCATCATCTGCTGTTTCCATGTTAGGTTCTACGACAATGGGTAAAACCTTTAGAGAATCATATTCCGATGCTGTGATATATTGATTGATTTGCATTTGTTTCAATACCACATTTCGTCTTTTTTTGGATTTTTCAGGATGAAAGATTGGATTATAAGACGTATTTGCTTTGAGCATACCTATCAAAGTAGCCGCTTGTTCAATTTTAATATCCTTTGGACTAGTATTAAAATAATGCCTTGCCGCAACATTTACACCATATTCATTCCCACCAAAAGGAACCGTATTCAGATATAGATTTAATAACTCTTTTTTGGAATACAATTTTTCCAATCTCCGAGCGATAAACATCTCCCGAAACTTAGCAATTGGAGTAGCAAAAAAGCGATAATGTTTTCTAGGATAAAGATTTTTGGCCAATTGTTGGCTCAAAGTACTCCCGCCCCCACTAGAAGTATTTCCTCCCAATAAAGTCTTGACTAAAACACGTAAAATAGCTCTTCCATCCACACCACGATGTTGAAAAAAACGACTATCTTCCGTAGCGACTAAAGCGTTGATTAAATAAGGGGAGATATCACTGTAATTGACATTTGTACGATTCTCGATATAGTATTTGCCCATTAAAACCCCATCTTTTGTATAGACTTCAGATGCGGTATAATTTCGGATATCTTTGAGTTCTTGATAATCTGGCAAAGCACCAAACATACCCATTCTAACCATCAATATCAAAGAAACTACAAATAAAATGCCTAGGGCGACAAATCCCCCAAGCCCTTTTAAAATAAGCTGCAATTTAGATTGAGTTTCGATCCAATCTTTGATTTTATCGATCGGCTTTTTGTTTTTATTTGTCATGTATTCATTTATTGCTCGGCAAAAGAGTAATTCGTTGGAGATAACGGTCAATTATCCAATCAAATTTCATTTATTTCATAATTAATTTCTAAATTCCAAAACTTGTTCCAAAATCAAATGGGCATTAATGGTCAAT
>CAZOHX010000128.1:0-6942 GCA_964579315.1 uncultured Saprospiraceae bacterium | reverse complement strand
GAAGTATCCTTATCAATTATCTTGCGTATAATTAAGTAGCTGGACACATATTTTTTTATCAAATTACTTGGATTTTAACACAGTATCTTAACTATACTTTAGAATTTATTTTAATCGTTTTCTCATTAAAAAATGAATCATGAAATTAAGATTTATCTTTTTATCTATTTTGACAATATCTTTTTTAAGTTGCAACTCAAATTCTGATAAAAATCAGTCAAATCACTCAAATGATGTCGTCGGAAAATCAGCATCTGTTGCTACCAAGCCCATCATCAAAAAAGGGGTAAAAATATCTATCAAAGGCGGTTCTCCACACAAAGGAGATACGTTTTGCTCAAAAATTACTGTTGAAAATTTTAATTCAATAGTTGGGGCTCAATTTACCCTTCAATGGGGGGCTCCTGTCTTGAAATTTAAGGAAGTGAAAAATTTCAAAATCAATGGTCTTGGAAAAAGTAACTTCGGCACTAAGTTTACAAAAGATGGGAAATTAACTTTTGTGTGGTATGACCAATCTCTTAAAGGGATTTCTGTTCCTGACAAAACTCCTGTTTTTGAAGTGTGTTTTGATGCAGTCGGTGGAAAGGGAGCTCGTTCTAAAATCTTGATTACAGATAAACCTACTGATGCTGAAATTGTGGATGTTGATAATAAGGATGTTCGGTTGTTGACGGAGACGACTTATGTGGAGATTAAGTAGTAAAATGTAGTTGAGCAGATTAGTCGATTGTCTTTACGACAATCTAGTTGAGTTTGCCTACCCCAAAGGTAGGCAGTGAGTGTGGACACGTCTCTCACTTTCTCATCAAGATTTAGCTTTGGCAAAATCGTCTCAACATCTCCACTTTTTAATTTCCTACCACCCTTTTATCTCTTTTATCTTAGCAACCAACATATCCGCCATCGCTTGATGATCTTTGGGATGTGGATGTCCTGCACTTCCTTTGTATGGAAAAAATAAATAGTGAATTTGTTGATCCTTCATATTATCAACTGCAGTTTTAATATATCCAGGCCATACCGAACCTTCTTGAGTAGCATCCATATTTCCTAAAGTACAAAGGATGGGCGTATTGGGATATTCTTTTCTTATTTTTGAAATAAAATCTTGATATGCAGCCACAATTTCTTCGGCAGTTGGCTTTTTATCCCCAAATCTAGCTTTAAATTGCTCGAAATCTGGTTTTTCCACCAACCAAGAATCGTTTTGAAATAAATTGACCACTACAATATCAGGCGTAACTTTTGAAAAATCCCATTTACTAGTAGCATCTTCAGGGTCTAAGCGATCATACATTTCTGGCATTATCAATGGAAACCAACTGATCATAACCCCAATTCCCCCTTTGGCAGTACATATCAAATCTGCATCCAATGCCCTTGCCGTTACCGCAGAATAAGCCGTATAATTATTGGTTTTGCGACCATCAGGACTATCCTTTCCAGAAAAATCTTCATTGGCGTATCCTGTTGTGATCGAATTTCCAAAAAACTCAATGATGCGTGTTTTTGGACTAGGTGGAGTTGTGAATTCACCCAATACTTTTACTTGAAAAATGTCGGTAGAACCGTGATTCCATTCCGTTCGTTTATATATTTCTATGGTATGGGCTGTATTTTCTAAACTATCGGTGATTGCATACCAATGTTTGATGCTATCCAACTGAAATGAAATGGGGGCTTGACCATCAATGATAATATTGAAAATATTTTCGCCTTTGGAATCATGTAGTAAAATCGAAGCATTGGTACCTTTAAAATTAAATTTCATAGCTGTTCCAGGCCAGAAAATGCGTATATTTTCAGAAGAATCTATTCGCCCTGTATAGTTTATCATTGAGTCTTTGGCAGAAATGGTTGTTTCTGTTAATGGAAATGATTTTTGTAACTCTTGGCTTGGTTTACATCCAAAAATGATAAAAAGGAAAGGTAAGTATTTGATGATGTTCATGCTTTCAATTTTTGAAATGCAAAGATATAATTAAATGGGAATTATAAAATTACAAATCACGATTTTGTTTCCAAAACCGTGATTTGTAAAAAGATTAACTCAACTGCTCCAATTAATTCATTCGCTCTCTTACCCAAGCAGGAATTTCCTTAACACGATACAATATATAATACATACTAGGCACCACAACTAATGTCAAAAACGTGGCAAAGGTCAGTCCATAGATAATCGCCCAACTCATAGGCCCAAAAAAGATTGCATTGTCTCCCCCAAAAAAGATTTGAGGATCATAGTCAGACAATAGTGTGAAAAAATTAATATTCATACCCAGAGCCAATGGAAATAATCCCAATACGGTAGTGATAGCCGTAAGCAATACTGGTCTTAATCTGGTTTTACCTGCATGAATGATGGCATCTTTACACTCATCTAATGGCAATCGTTGATTTTCTGCTAATCCTAATGCATCTTTTTTACGTTTGATGGTTAAATTGGTGTAATCCACTAGTACAATAGCATTGTTCACAACAATTCCTGCTAAAGAAATAATCCCAATCATAGTCATCATAATTACAAAATCATTTTGAGCAATTACAATCCCTAAAAATACACCTGCTAAACTTAAGACTACCGCCGAAAGAATAATTAAAGGTGTTGAGAATGAATTAAATTGGGCTACAATAATCAATAAAATTAAAAATATTGCAATCATCAATGCTTTACTTAAAAAGGCCATTTCTTTGCCTTGTTGTTCTAACCGTCCAGTAAAACTGTAGTGAATGCCATCATGTTTCAAATTTTGTCCCAAAGGTGTTTTATCAAAATCTTCCATGACTTTCTTTACATCATCTACTACTTCATTGGCGTTGAATCCTTCTAAAACTTCTGAGAAAACAGTCACTACATTTTCGAGATTTTTTCGCTCGATGGAACTATTTTTATAAACAATTTCGACATTTTTAACCACAGAACGTATAGGTATATTTAATTTTTGCCCTCGATTATTCATAAAGGCAACTTTTTGGTCTAAAAGGGCATCTAAATTTCCACGAAATTCTGCTCCAGAACGAATATTTATATCATAGGAATCATCATCTCTTTCAAATTTTGATATATCCTTACCAAAAAGTGAAGTACGAATGGTCGATGCCACTTGTCCAGAACTCATGCCACTTCTTCTCAAAAATTCTCTATCTAGTTCTACATGTATTTCTGCTTTATCCGCTCGAACATTTGCTTTCATTTCTTGAATACCTGAAACATCTTTTTTTGCAATATAATGTCTTATTTCTTCAGCGATATCTACCAATTTTGCATAATCACTAGATCCTTTTATTTCAATATTAACAGGGGGTTCTTGTGGTGGACCATTTTGTTCTTTTCGTACATTGATACTTACATCTGCAAAGGGCCATGATTTCAAGGCAGTTTCCACATCTTTCAATACATTGGATGTATTGATCCCCATTCTATGAGAAAATTCTGTAAAAGCAACTGTAATTTTAGCTTTATTTGGAGTTTCACCAGCTGATGGACCCAATTTTCTATCACTTGTGCCTTTTCCGACTTGTTCGATAATGGATTCTATCAGCGGAAAAGTATCATATCTATATTGGTCATCATCCATTTTTACTTTTACTATATCATAAATTTTATCGTATCCTTTTTCCTTAATTACTTGATTTATGATCTCATTGACAGCTTTAGACGTCTGATTGGTAATGGCAATATCTGTTCCTTTTGGATGTTCAATAAATACATTGAAAAAATTGGGTTGATTTTCAGGAAAGAAGACTACTTTTGGAGGGAATGCTGAGACTAAAAATAAGGATAATCTCAAAATTCCAAAAGTTGCAATTACTGTTATATACGGCATCCAGCCCTTCATGATAAACTTCAATAATCTCTTATACATGTTTTCTAATATAGGCAAAACTCGATTTTGAAAGCCAATTGCCAATGGAATGAGAATGAATGCATTTAAAACGATAAATATTGCGGTAATTGCAGCCAAATTCCCCATGGTGATATTCTTCGCACCAAACGCTAAAAAGGAGATAACCGCAAAAATAATTGCAAGAATAAAAACACGCATTGGCTTAGGGGTTGATTGCTCCAATTTCATAGATACTGCTGTCAATACTGGATTGACGACCAAGGCTACAAATAGCGATGAACCTAAAACTATCATCAATGTAATGGGAAGATAAAACATAAATTGTCCCATGATGCCAGGCCACATTGCCAATGGTAAAAAGGCAGCTAACGTTGTTGCTGTCGAAGCAATAATCGGCCAAGCAACTTCCCCAACGCCTTTGATAGATGCTTGCATCGGGGAAAAACCTTCTTCTTCCATCAAACGATATATATTTTCGATAACTACAATTCCATTGTCAACCAACATTCCCAGTGCAAGTACCAAAGAAAAAAGTACCATTACATTTAAGGTTACACCAACCATATTGAGTAACATAAATGACATAAACATGGATAGTGGAATCGCTATTCCTACATAAAGGGCATTTCGCAATCCTAGAAAAAATAATAGAACTCCGACTACAAGTAGGACTCCAAAGATAATCGAATTTTCTAAGTTGCTGACTTGCTCTCGTATTTTGGACGACATATCGTTGGTAAAAGTGATTGAAATTGTCTTTTTAGGAATTTCCGTACCCCAAGCTTTATCAACGATATCTCTAACCTTATCTACTGCATTGATAATATTGGAGCCCGATCTTTTTTTGACATCTAACATCACCACAGGATTTCGGTTTTGTCTTGCATAACTTGTTGTATCAGTATCTCCAAAACTTACATCCGCTACTTCATATAATCGTACATCATTTGTACCTTGATGTTTGACGATTAAATTTAGTAATTCTTTCTCTGTTTTGAATTTCCCATCCAACATGACAAAATGATCAATGCCATCTATTTTTAAATTACCTGCTCCCATGGTGATATTATCATTTCGGATGGCAGTTTCAATATCTCTAGCACTTACGGCTCTTGCTTCTGCATCATATTTCCGAACAGAAATCTTCATTTTTTGCTCCTGGACGCCACGTATATCTGCTTTATTGATTTCGGGAAGTGCTTCAATCTTATCTTTCAAATATTCAGCTTTATCCTTTAAGAACTGAACAGGATAATCCCCTGATATATTGATATTCACAATAGGCATTTCATTGACATCCATTTTTCTGATAGAAGGATTTATCGGTAAATCTTGGGCAAAATCCTTACTCGCTCTCGCATCTGTTAACGCATCTTCTACTTTTTTCTTGGCATCATCGGGTTTTACTTCAAAATCAAATTCGATGACAATCAAAGCAAAATCTTGCATTGCCGTAGCCTTGATTTTATCAATACCTACCACGGTATTCAATTCTTTTTCAAAGGGCTTAATGATTTTATCTTCAATAATATCAGGAGAATTCCCAGGATAGGGTATGGACACAAAAACATTGGGTACTTGAATTTCAGGAAAAGCCTCCCGTGGCATACTTTTATATGCCATTATTCCGCCCACCAAAATCATAATCAAAATTAGATAAACAGATTTTCGATTATTGACAGAGATGGTCGTTAGGGCAAATTCTTTAAATTTATTTAAATTGCTATTATCGCTCATTATTTTTTTAGTTTTATCTTTTTAACTACTTTCTTATCTCCACTTTATCTCCTTCTACAACTTTTCTTGCACCTCTATCTACTACAGTTTCATTTGCCTTTAAGCCTTCTAAAATTTCAACTTGGTCATTGTAAGTTTTTCCAACTTTTACAATTCGTTCGGAAACCGTGTTATCAGCATTCACTACATAAACAAAATTTTCTCTATCAGAATTAGTTAAAATAACATGAGCAGGGATTGTAACTGCATTTGGAACGCTATAATCTCGAACCTTCATTATTGCCATTAAATTGGGAATCATTTTTTTATTGGCTTTTGGAATATTTACTTCCAACATGATGGTGCGATTTACAGGATTTACAGATTTTCCAATTCTAGAAATTTTCTGATTTTTTAATTGAAAATCAATAGCGGGGAAATCTAAATCTACAAGACTTGATCTATTTAATGTTTTTAAGTAATTTTCAGAAACATTTGCTACTACTTTCAATGAATTCATTCCAATCAATTGGATAACAGGTGTACTCGGTCCAGCCATTCCACCTGCTACAGGGAATACATTTTCAATATATCCAGAAAAAGGAGCTACTAAAACCGATTTACTCGCTTGTGTATTTAAAATATCCATACTTTTAAGCAATGTATTATATTGTCCTTCGGCTTGTTTCAAAGCAATCTCGGTACTGACTCCTTTGTCAAAAAGACGCTTTTGTTTGTCATACATATATTTTGCGGTTGCCAATTGCTCTTCCAACTGTTTTTTATTAGAATTGATAATTTCAGTATCAAAAGTGGCAATTACAGCTCCTTTTTGAATGAATTGCCCTTTTCTAACAGGTAGGCTAACTATTTTTCCACCCATTTCAGGGGTAACCATGATATTTTTATCTGCATCAATGGCGCCTTGTATTTCAAAATAGTGTTCAAAAGGACCAGATTGACTTTGTAGCGTTGAAACCACAGACGAAGAAGCTTCTTCAGATTTGATAGTTCCAGATTTTCTCAATTCTTTATCGAGATCTTTTATTTGTTGTTCTAGATCAGATATTTTATTGATTTGTGAAGCCAAAGCTTTCTGCTCATCTACAAGCATTTTAGCAATATCATTTTTCTTTTGTTCCAGTTCAGAAACATTTAATTTTTCCTTGCAACTTGTGACGAATGCTAATGCAAATAGTATATATAGAAATTGTTTTTTCATTATTTTATATTTTTAATGTATTGTTCGAATTATTTATTGAGTAATTTGTCGATTTCGTGTTTGGCTTGTACTACATTGAATGCAGCTGTATTTAAGGCGGATTTTGTATTTAAAAATTGGGATTCCATTTGGGTTAATTCCAAGCTTAAAGCA
>CAZOHX010000127.1:0-6949 GCA_964579315.1 uncultured Saprospiraceae bacterium | reverse complement strand
GGTAGATGATGGTGTTTTAAAAATCTCTTACAAGGCAACTTTCGCTGCATTATTTATCAATCTTTATCGTGATGAACCCATTTTACAACTCCCCTATCAATTGCTTTCTGGATTCGTAGAAATAGATGAATTATTAACCGCCTGGAGATATAGACATGCTCAAATGATACTGAGAATGCTTGGTAAAAAGATGGGAACAGGTGGTTCCGTAGGTTATGATTATTTGAAAATGACGGCTGATAAACATCACATCTTTTTGGATTTAGCCAATATTTCAACTTTGATGATTCCAAGGTCTGAATTACCTAAATTACCAAGCAATTTTGAAAAAATATTAGGATTTCACTTTACAAATATCCAATAAAAATGAATTTAGATTTATCCAATAAAAATGCACTCGTAGCTGGAAGTAGTCAAGGAATTGGTCTTGCAGCAGCCATTGAATTGGCAAACTTGGGTGCCAATATCACATTGATTGCTCGAAATAAAGAGCGGTTGAGTTCCGCTTTAAACCAATTGCCTAACAATGGATCTCAAAACCATTCTTTCATTGTGGCAGATTTTAACCATCCCAATCAATTGAAAGAAACCATCGATAGCTATTTAGATAAAAATGCCAATTTTCATATTTTGATAAATAATTCTGGAGGACCTCCAGGTGGACCGATAACCATGGCAAAATTAGATGAATTTCATATCGCTTTTCAAAGACATTTGGCTTGCAACCATATATTGGCTACTGCTTTATTAGATGGTATGAAAAAATATGGCTATGGAAGAATTATCAATATTATTTCGACTTCCGTCAAACAACCTTTGAATGGGTTGGGCGTGTCAAATACGATTCGAGGTGCTGTGGCTTCTTGGGCAAAAACTCTAGCCAATGAAGTTGGTCAATTTGGAATCACCGTCAATAATGTACTTCCAGGAGCTACCAATACAGCTCGATTGTCTAGTATCATCCAAAATAAAGCTAAAAAACTGGATACTTCAATCGAAGCGGTGGAACAAACCATGCAGTCAATTATCCCTGCAAAACGATTTGCGGAAGCCAAAGAAATTGCAAACGCCATAGCTTTTTTATCTTCCCCAGCAGCTAGTTATATCAATGGTATAAATTTGCCCGTGGATGGTGGTAGAACTGCATCTTTATAAAAAAAGCCCACATCAAGCGATGTAGGCTATTTCATTATGAAAAGTTGCAATACGGTTTTGGGTGTTTTAAATAGGTTTTTGGTAATATGATTTTGGATTATTAATCTGTCTTTTGAATTTTTTTTATACTTTATTACCTTCACTTTCATACACGTAGATTTTAATCAAGAGGTTGGGTTGATATTTATATTTTTTTTAAAAAAAAGATTTAGGTTTTATAATATATTCATTATCAATCACTTGTGTAGTTTTTTTTATTTTAGATGAAAACTATTTCTGTCAAGCCAGTTTAAAAAATTAAATTTCATTCACAATGAAGCCAATTCACCTTAATCCAAATCTTTTGAGTTTTCAAAATGATCTAATCATAAAAGACATCAATGGAAAACAATGTGTTTTTGACCCCATCCGTAAAAAATATATCATTTTGCAACCTGAAGAAATCGTTAGACAATTATTATTACATTATTTAATCCAAATCAAAAAATATCCAGCCAGTAGAATTAATATCGAAAAACAACTCACCGTTTTAAACTCCAAACGGAGATTTGATATGATTATTTATGATAAAAGTGCCCATCCAACTCTACTCATAGAGTGTAAAGCTCCCAAGCTGAAATTATCACAAAAAGTATTTGACCAAATTTCAAAATATAACCTAGCTATTAAAGCAGATTACTTGTTAGTTACGAATGGAATGGATACTTTTTGCTGCAAAATGGACTATAACCGACAGTCCTATCAATTTATTCAAAAAATACCAGAATATTTTACTTGATTTTTAGTCCAATGTCATTCAAAAGATATACCTTTATTGCTCAAAACGAAATACAATTATAGATAGCAAATAAATCCAATTATATTTGCAATTTAATGAGAAACTAATTCTAAAGGTATGCATCTAATTACTGGAGCAAATGGACAAATTGGATCAGCTTTATCAAAAGCATTGATCAATAATTATGGATATGACAATGTCCTTTTATCCGATATTCGCCCTAGTAATTCAGACGGTCATTTTACAATATTAGATGTGCTTGACTTACAACAAATGCAGCACATTGTAGAAAAATACAAAATCACACATATTTATCACCTTGCAGCCATCTTATCTGCAAAAGGAGAAGCCAACCCAATTTGGGCTTGGGATATCAACATGAAAGGCTATCTCAATATATTGGACACCGCTCATCAATTCAAAGTATCACAAGTATTTTATCCTAGTTCGATTGCAGCTTTCGGTTCTGATATAGACTTAAATGTAGCCAAGCAAAATGATGTCCGAAATCCAAAAACAGTTTATGGAATCAGCAAAGTGGGAGGTGAAATTTGGGGTAAATATTATTTTGACAAATACGGTTTAGATGTTAGATCTCTCCGATTTCCAGGTGTCATTGGTTGGGAAGCAATGCCTGGGGGCGGCACCACTGATTATGCCGTAGAAATTTATCATGAAGCCATCAAAAATGGTTATTATGAATGTTTCTTAGAAGCAAATGAAGCATTACCAATGATATATATGGAAGATACTATCCGCTCTATTATAGAATTGATGAACGCTCCTTCAAAACAAATCACGGTAAGAACTAGCTACAATCTACAAGGAGTAAGTTTTGCTCCAAAAGATGTATTTGCTAGTATTCAACAGCATCTTCCAGATTTTAAAATCCAATATAAACCTGATTTTCGACAGGCTATTGCAGCTGCTTGGCCCGATGTTTTGGACGACAGTCAAGCAAGAAAAGATTGGGGTTGGACAACAGAATTTGATTTAGATAAAATTACGAATGATATGCTTTTGCATTTAATGCCTATTTATTCCAAAAAAGAAAAAACAAACATTTGATTGGTTTAATCACCTTCATTTTAAAACAACATATATAATGTATAAAAATGTACAACACGACTTGGAAAATGAAATCCAAGCCATAAAGGAAGCAGGATTATATAAAGATGAAAGGATCATCATCACCCCTCAATCCGCTGAAATTAAAACAACATCTGGGGAAACCGTTTTAAATTTCTGTGCCAACAATTATTTAGGGCTTTCTTCTCATCCCGAAGTATTGAAAGCAGCTAAAGCAACGATTGACACACATGGTTTCGGTATGTCATCTGTCCGTTTTATTTGTGGAACTCAAGATATTCACAAAGAATTAGAAGCTAAAATTGCCAAATTTGTCGGTATGGAAGATGCCATTTTATATTGTGCTGCATTTGATGCCAACGGAGGACTTTTTGAACCGCTGCTAGGAAAAGAAGATGCAATCATCTCCGACACTTTAAATCATGCATCTATTATTGATGGAATTAGATTATGTAAAGCAGCAAGATACAGATATGCCACCAACGATATGTCCGATTTAGAAGAAAAATTGAAAGAAGCACAAGGAGCGAGAAGAAGATTGATTGCTACAGACGGTGTTTTTTCGATGGACGGTACTATTGCTCAAATTGATAAAATTTGCGACTTAGCAGATAAATATGATGCAATGGTTATGGTGGATGATTCTCATGCCACAGGATTTGTTGGTCAAACAGGACGTGGCTCACATGAGCATGCGGGTGCATTGGGAAGAGTAGATATTATTACCAGTACTTTTGGAAAAGCTTTGGGAGGTGCATCGGGTGGATTTACGGCTGCAAAAAAGGAAATTGTAGATATTTTAAGACAACGATCTAGACCCTATTTGTTTTCAAACACACTAGCCCCTTCCGTTGTAGGAGCAACTATCAAAGTATTGGATCTTTTGAACTCATCCAGTCATTTGATTGAAAAAGTACAATCCAATTCTATTTATTTTAGAAAAAAAATGGTCGCCGCAGGCTTTGATATCGTTCCAGGCACACACGCCATAACCCCCGTAATGTTATATGATGCCAAACTGGCTCAAAAAATGGCATCCGAATTACTAAAAGAGGGCATCTATGTCATTGGCTTCTTCTACCCTGTCGTTCCAAAAGACAAGGCTAGAATTAGAGTTCAAATTTCTGCAGGACATGAAATTGAACATTTAGATAAGGCAGTCGCTGCATTTACGAAAGTGGGAAAAGCATTGGGAGTTATATAAATTTGAAAAAAAAACTTATTTAATAAATATATTTGCACAAAATTAATTAAAAAATAAAAATTTACAAAAATGATAATCGGAGTACCTAAAGAAATTAAAACCAACGAAAATAGGGTTGGAATAACACCTGCTGGTGTCATGGAATTTGTAAAACGTGGACATAAAGTATATGTTCAAATCTCTGCTGGAGAAGGAAGTGGTTTTACCAATGAAGACTATATAGCAGCAGGAGCATCTATTTTGCCCACCATTGAAGATGTCTATGAAATCGCAGAAATGATATTGAAGGTAAAAGAACCTATTGAAAGTGAATACGATTTAATTAAAAAAGATCAGTTGCTTTTTACATATTTTCACTTTGCTTCTTACAGACCCTTATTAGACGCTATGATGGAAAAAAAAGCAGTTTGTTTGGCTTACGAGACAGTACAATTGCCCAATAGAGCCTTGCCCCTTTTGATTCCGATGTCTGAAGTAGCTGGAAGAATGGCGACTCAAGAAGGAGCAAAATATCTTGAAAAACCACAAAAAGGTCGTGGTATTTTATTGGGAGGTGTACCTGGAGTACCCCCTGCAAAAGTATTGATTTTAGGAGGTGGAATCGTAGGTACTCAAGCAGCAAAAATGGCAGCAGGAATGGGTGCAAATGTAACCATTTTAGATATAAATTTAGATAGATTACGTCATTTGGAAGATATACTTCCTCCCAATGTGACAACCATGTACTCCAATGAATTCACCATTCGTAGATTAATCAAAAATCATGATTTAATTGTGGGTGCAGTATTAATTCCTGGAGCTAAAGCTCCTAATTTGATTTCACGTGACATGTTAAAGGAAATGCGTCCTGGAACTGTTTTGGTAGATGTAGCTGTAGATCAAGGTGGTTGTATCGAAACCTGCAAACCTACCACTCATAATAATCCAACTTTCATTATTGATGATGTTGTGCATTACTGTGTTGCGAATATGCCTGGGGCTGTACCATTTACTTCAACTATAGCCTTGACAAATGCAACATTGCCCTATGCTTTGCAACTAGCCAACAAAGGATGGAAACAAGCTTGTCTTGACAATGAGCCTTTGAAAAAAGGATTAAATGTAGTGGATGGTAAGATAGTTTATAAGGGTGTTTCTGATGCTTTTAATTTAGAATTACATAATGTGGATGAATTGCTATCATAAATAATAGATCTTATCGGCTTCACCTTTTTTAGAAAAACATCTAAATTGTGAAGCCGATTTTGTTTTTCTACGTAGAAACAATCATTCACTATTCACTAAATAGTAATTAAAATCGAAAATAATGCAAAAAACTATTTCTTCCAAGCATTTCATGGATTTAGAAGATAAATATGGTGCACATAATTATCATCCATTGCCCGTTGTTTTATCCAAAGGGGAAGGTGTTTATGTTTGGGATGTTGAAGGTAAAAAATATTTTGATTTCTTATCCGCCTATTCAGCTGTAAATCAAGGACATTGTCATCCTAGGATTGTAAATGCATTAAAATCGCAAGCAGAGCAATTGACTTTGACTTCACGAGCTTTTTACAATGATAAATTAGGTCCGTATGAAAAATATATGACAGATCTATTTGGATATGATAAGGTATTACCCATCAATTCTGGTGTAGAAGCAGTAGAAACCGCATTGAAATTATGTAGAAAATGGGCATACACGGTGAAGGGAACTCCCGATAATCAAGCTACCATTATTTTTGCGTCTGAAAATTTTCATGGAAGAACTATGGCGGTGATTTCCGCTTCAACGGATCCGTCCAGTACGGGTGGATTTGGTCCATACATGCCAGGTATTACCATTGTACCTTATAATGATGCCGATGCCTTGGAAGTAGCCTTGAAAGAAGGCAATGGAAATGTTGCAGGTTTTATAGTTGAACCGATTCAAGGAGAAGCGGGGGTGATGGTTCCTGATGAAGACTATTTGCAAAAGGCATACGATTTATGTCATAAATATAATGCACTTTTTATTGCAGATGAAGTTCAAACTGGGATTGCAAGAACAGGAAAAATGTTAGCCTGTGATTATTTCGATTTCAAACCCGATATATTGGTCTTAGGAAAAGCATTATCAGGAGGTGTATTTCCTGTTTCTGCCGTTTTGGCAAATGACGAAATCATGTTGTCTATCAAACCTGGTGAGCATGGATCTACTTTTGGAGGAAATCCGATTGCATGTGCAGTGGGTATGGAAGCTTTACAAGTGATTTTAGATGAAAAATTGGCGGAAAATGCCTTTCGCTTAGGCAATGTATTTCGTTCAAGAATGGAAAAGCTAATTTCTAAAACGGATAAAATCACCAAGGTGCGTGGAAAGGGATTGCTCAATGCAATACTAATCAACGATACTCCAGAAAGTACAACGGCTTGGGATATTTGCATTAAACTACGTGATAATGGTCTTTTAGCCAAACCGACTCATGGAAATATTATTCGTTTTGCTCCACCGCTTGTTATTAGTGATGATGAAATAAATGAATGTTGTGATATTATTGAAAAAACGATTTTGGAATTTTAGATAGTTGAGTTTGGTTATGCTCCTAAATTAATTTTTTCTCCTAAAAATTTAGCATTTCCTACTTTGCTCAACTGCTAAACTAGATTTTGCACAAGCAAAATCGTCTAAACTGCTCAACTATAAAAGTTGAGCGAAATGAAACCTTTCAATGGCATCTAATGTTTTGAAAATATGCTAGGAG
>CAZOHX010000126.1:0-7025 GCA_964579315.1 uncultured Saprospiraceae bacterium | reverse complement strand
CAAAGAGTTAGTAGCTACTCAAGGTGCAGAAAACTATGTTTGGTATAGAAATGGAACTGAAATTGATAATACTTTAACCAATACTATCACTATTTCGGAAGCAGGTAATTATTCCGTAACGGGTTTTAACGGATACTGTTCTACAGAATCATCTACTATTCAAATTACTCAAAATGGTGAAATCGATGCTACGATTACAGCGTCTCTTGGAACGAGTTTTTGTTCAAATGAAATAAATACATTGACCGCACCTGATGGTTTTACCTATGTGTGGTCCAACGATGCCACTACGTCATCTATTGAAGTAAATAGTGAAGGAGATTATTCCGTTACAGTGACAGATGGAAATGGCTGTTCAGCTTCTAGCCAAATTACTTTGCAAACCTTGACACCACCAATTGTAAATCTAGATGCTTCAAGTCAAACGATTTGTAGTGATGAAACTATCCATATAACAGCAACAGGTGGCGGTTCCTATCTTTGGGATGGTGGTCAAACGACCAGCTCTATTGATGTCAACGAAGCTGGAGTTTATACGGTAACTGTTGCACTTGAAAATGGATGTAGTGAGGTAAACGAAATTGAGATTGAACAAGGATCTACCATTGATGCAACTATTGAATCTTCCAATGGACAACAGATTTGTGAAGGAACTTCCACAGAATTAACCGTAACAAGTGCATCCAGTTATCTATGGGATAATGGTATGACTACTCAATCCATATCTGTAGATGCCCAAGGGCTATATCAGGTAACTGTTACCAATGAAACAGGATGTACTTCGCAAGCACAAATTCAAATAAATGTACTTCCTGCTCCAAATGAAGAAATTATTGGTTCATCTTCTCTTTGTAACAATGGAAGTATAGAACTGATGGTGACTGGAAATCAAACCTATCTTTGGGATACAGAAGAAACGACCAATACCATAACAGTTTCAGAAGCGGGAACCTATACTGTAACGGTTACTAATCCGTCAAATAGTTGTCAACAAATCATAAAACATACCGTAACCAATCTGCCTGATTTAACACCGACCATCACAGCATCATCCAATTTGATTTGTGCAGGTGAATCTGTCACGCTAACCGCAACTGGAGGAACTATTTTCGATTGGAGTACAGAAGAAAATACAAGCACAATCACAGTAGATCAAGCAGGTCTATATTCCGTTACAGTAACAGATGCAAGTGGCTGTAGTGGTACTACCCAAATAAATATTGAAAAAATTAATTTCGATTTTGAAATTACTGGCGATGTAAGTCTTTGTAGTGGAAATACTGGAAATTTATCTGCATCTGACGGAATTTCTTGGTCATGGAGCAATGGTCAATTTGGACAAACCATTGAAATTACCGCATCAGGAGAATATGCTGTAACTGCAACAAGTGCTGATGGATGTATGAAAACAAAATCAATTGTGGTGGAAGAAGGGGCAGGTATTGATGTAGAAATATCTTCTGATAATGGATTTATTTTGTGTCAAGATGGCTCTATTACTCTTTCTGTCAACAACCCTGGCATGACTTATGAGTGGAGCAACGGAGCAAATACAGAGAGTACTACAATTCAGTCCGCTGGAGAATATTCGGTAACAGTTACCAATGAATCTGGATGTACAGGGGAATCTACTATTTCTGTTCAGAAAAGTAATTTTTCAGTCGATATTGAAGGTGATTTAACCATTTGTTCATCCAATACAGAGTTAACTGCCACCGAAGGCAATGCGTGGATTTGGAGTACGGGTGCTACAACACAATCCATTCAAGTATCCTCTCCAGGAGAATATACGGTAACTGCAACAGACAGTAATGGATGTACAGCTACAAAAACGGTTACTGTTTCCGAAAATGCCTTTTTCCCTGAAATAACGATTAATACAGAGCTGTCTTCTTGTGACCAAACCGTCATTCAAGTTGCCCAAGAATATGCTTCTTATCTTTGGGATACAGAAGAAACTTCTCAACAGATTGCAGTAACGACATCTGGAGTTTATACCGTCACAGTCACTAACTCTAATGGTTGTACGGGTGTAAATGAGATTGAAATTCAAATTGATAAAGTCAATGCTCAAATTGAAGGAGATGAAGCATTTTGTAAGGGGACAACGACCACACTTACGGCATCAGGAGGTACAGATTACCATTGGAATACAGGAGAATCTAGTAATTCCATAGATATTTCTAACCCTGGACACTATATTGTCACTGTTACCAATTCAAGTGGTTGTACAGGGGTTGCCGATTATGTAGTTGAGTATTTTCCAAATACAGAAGTTGTGATTCAAACCAATGATATTCCCTTATGTGAAGGAAATACCGTCAATTTATCTACTACACAAGGGGCGATGTTTGAATGGAGTACGGGTGACCAAACATCCAATATTGATGTAACAGAATCAGGTGTTTATGCAGTAACTGTCACCGATGAAAATGGTTGTATAAATGATAATGAAATAGAAATTAAGTTTAATCCTTTGCCACAAGGAACAATTGCATCAAGCAATGGATTTGAATTTTGCAAAGGAACGGCAACTACCCTATCTATTGAAGGAACTGATGCAGACATTACTTGGATTTATGGGAATGAAAATTTAGGAAATACCACATCTATAGAAACCGACAATGCAGGTACGTATTATGCAGAACTTTCATTGAATGGTTGCACGACTAATACGGAATCCGTTGAACTAACCGTTCTCGAACCTGTTGTTCCTGTACTTTCACAATCTGGAGAAGATTTAGTATCAACATCTGCCAATTCATATCAATGGTATTATAATGATATTCTGATTGCAAATCAAGATGGTCAAACGATGACTCCTATTATTTCAGGATCTTATTATGTAATTACCACCGATGAGAATGGATGTGAAGCAAAGTCTAATGCAATTGATGTAGTTGTATCCAGTGTAAATAATATTTCTTGGATTTCAAAAGCAAATTTATTTCCGAATCCAACTGCAAATATTATTAATCTTGCGATTCAATCCAATATTAAGCAATCCGCCAATATTTCTATTAAAAATCTATTGGGACAAGTCTTTTTGCGAGAAGGAATAGATATTTTGCCCAACCAAAATACTTTTCAGTTCAACACGACTTCATATCCTTCAGGAATGTATTTCTTGGTGATTGAAGATGAGGGGACTTCAAAGATATTGAAATTTGTTGTGGAACGATAAATCTTGATGATTGCTTAGCTGATTATTATACTTGATGACCAGTATTTCGATTTTGGAAATACTGGTCATTTTTCTTTACACTCTATTTTTTATTCTATAGTTGAGTACTTACCAAGTGATAAGAAGTTGATACAAATTAAGATGTACCTACAAGGTGAATTTCATTAAATCTAAGTGATTAATTTCTTTACAAAAAACATATCCAAATAAAAAAAATCCCAAATAAAAATCTAACTTTATGGCTCAAATTAAAATCAATTGATATGAGATATTTTTTATTGTTAATATTTGTATTCACTATCCAAATTTTGAATGCACAAACTCTTGAAATTCCAAAAATCCATTCAAATATTGTCTATAATCATGGAAAAATGCAGTTTTACAACTCAAAAGATAGTACATGGATAGATGAAGTTGTCAAAAAACCAAGATATAGTTATTCTAAATTTACAAATATGCCAATTGGAACAGATAGTAGTATCATTTTCAATTTCCAAGATTCTACTTTCTTCGGAACGATGTATTTTGGATTGATAAAATATGATGGCATTGATTTTCCACAACCTGTTTATTTTAATAGAAAAGCTCCTATTCAAAAAGGAAAGGCTGAAATTAAAATAATCAAACGACTTTCTGGGAAATATGACTTTGTAGATTGGGAATCGAAGAAAAAGCTAAGTCTAGGCTATCGGATTATTGAAAACAATGGACAACTCATTTACGATGGACGTATCAATGTCAAAGGGAATGGTCCTTTTACACCAGATATTACAGTTTTAGAAGGTCCTTTTATTAATTTACAACAAGATCGACAAGTAGCTATAAGTTTTAAGACCAATAAATCTGTTATTTGTAAAATAAAAGTTGAAAATAAAACTTATAAGGATAAGCAACCTACAAAAAATCACTTGATTTACATTACAGATTTAGAGCCTTATTCTGAATATAAATATACGCTTCAGTATGGAGATTGGGAAGAAACGTATTCCTTTATGACTGCTCGTCAAAAAGGTTCAAGACGTCCGTTTATTTGGGCGTATGCGAGTGATAGTCGAGCAGGTACAGGCGGTGGAGAAAGAAATATTTATGGTACCAATCATTATATTGTAAAGAAAATGATGACCTTAGCCAAGTCAAAAAATGCAAAATTCTTTCAATTTACTGGAGATATGATAAATGGTTATTCCTTAACAGGCGATCAGCAAGATTTAGAATATATTAATTATAAACACGCTATTGAATATTTCGGAAGATTTGCTCCAGTTAATATTGCTATGGGTAATCATGAAGCATTGATGCGTGGATTCAAAGGACGGATTTCTGTAGATAAATTTCCATATGATGTGTATTCTGCGGAAAAACGATTTGCAGATAATTTTGTCAATCCACACAATGGGCTTCAAAGTGAAGATGGGGCTAGTTACGATCCAGACCCCAAGCATATGGACTTTCCTAGCTATGATGAGAATGTATATTATTACACCTATGGAAATATGGCAATGATTGTTATGAATTCCAATTATTGGTATGCTCCATCTACTAGTAAAATTCCAGAAACATCAGGCAACATGCATGGTTATATCATGGATAATCAATTGGCATGGCTAAAAAGTACAATGGCAAAATTAGAAAATGACAACGATATCGATCACATTTTTGTCACTTTACACACACCTGCATTTCCAAATGGGGGGCACTCCAAAGATGATATGTGGTATAGTGGCAACAATGAAAAACGAGCCTATGTAGCGGGTAAGCCCCTAGAAAAAGGCATTATCGAAAGACGAGATGAGTTTTTAGATATTTTAATCAATCAATCAAAAAAGTGCGTCATGGTTTTGAATGGAGATGAACATAATTATAATCGTATGGTCATTGATAGTACGATGAATATGTATCCAGAAAATTGGGATAAGCCCAAGTTGAAAATATCAAGACCATTTACGCAGATTACGAATGGCGCTGCAGGTGCACCTTATTATGCACAAGAAGTACTTCCATGGAGCGATCATGTCAAAACGTTTTCTCCTTTAAATGCCTTGATGTTATTTACTATTGATGGTAAGAAGGTATATTTGGAAGTGATTAATCCAGATACATTTGAATTAATTGAAAAGATTTGTATTCGGTAATATTTATGATTGGTTTATAGGATTTTCGTCTTTTTCAATATCAATCGTAATTCATTATTAGCAAGGTTATTCGGTTATATGGTTATTTAGTTTTTATTAATTAGAGTATTTTACATATGGTATGGTGGAGATTTAGTTAAATTTATCGAAAAAAAATCAACTAAATCTCCATTATCCATCAAAAAAACTTCTTAATGGTAACAAACATAACATACAAAAAGAAAATCAGCACCAAATAAGATGCCACAATAGTGATTTTTTCCCCAGTGTAATATGAATTGGGATGAAATTTCATTTCCAAATGGTGCATTCCTGCAGGAAGAACAATCCCCCTTAATAAGTAATCCACCTTTACAAAATCTTTATAGGGTTTGCCATCAATATACATCTTCCAACCTTTTGATGGTGGATAATATATTTCTGAGAACACAGCCATTTGGTTGGTTTTCGAATTATAGTCATACTCCATGTTATCGGGATTGTATTTCGATAATCTAATCGTTGCCGTAGAATCATATTGAAAATTAAGATCCTTGTCAAATCGTTTTTGAACAACCACTTCGTCTTTTGGTTTCAATTTTTCCAAAGCTGCAATTTCTTCATCCCCATTTTCTACAACTATTTTCTTTTTCACAAACCAAGCATTGCCCAATGCATCTGGATTGATTTGAACTTGTCCATTATTTCCAATAAAATATTTTGTATTTAGCATACCATAAATATGGCGATTGGCTCCTGGGTTATTCAAATATCGCTCGATGATTTCTTGATAGCGCATCAATTTTGCCGCATGATAACCACCTACACTTTTATGATGAAAAGATGTAATGGCATTGGCAAATGGATTACCACGAAAATCAGCTACTCTATAACTCAATGCAGGGTCCTTCATGATTTGTTTATCTACTTCCTGCGGTTGAGTTCTTTGCATTTTTGCCTTTTTGAAAGAAAATTTGTCATCTGTAATTTGCCGTTTCCCTACTGTCCACATATCAAAAAGAACAAACACGCCTATTGCAATAATCATTGGAAGTGCCTTTAATTTTCCTTTCAAATACATGAAAATCAATCCAAATGCAGCCAAAATTAATACTAATGACCGAATCGCATCAGATTGTAACATATCCGCCCGATCTAGTGCAATCGCATCTCCAAGTTTAGCAGGAATCGAGTTATCTACTCCAAATCCTGAATTCATCCCCAAAATATATCCAATCACTAACACTCCAAGTGTAATTCCTAAAGCGGAATAAACCGATTTTAATTTTGTAGTCGTTGCATCCTTGCTATCTATTAATGCCTGCAATCCCAATATCCCCATAATCACCACAAATAGATTGGTAAACATCAAAATCATCGTCACTGCTCTGAACTTATTGTACATTGGAAAATGGTCGAAAAACCAATAATTCAAACTTGGTAGATTGCGTCCCCATCCTAGTAAAAGAGTCAAAGCAATAATGGATAACATCCAATATTTTGTACTCCCTTTTAAGGTAAAAATGCTTAGAAAAAATAGAAAAATCAAAACAGCTCCCATGTAGATTGGAGATGCCGTAAAAGGCTGTGTACCCCAATATTTACTGGTAGCTCTTGCCAATTGTTGTGCTTCTTCATTGCTTTTTGCTACTTGTCGCAATGCCTTGAAAGAATGACTTTTTCGATTACTTACGAAGGCTTCTGAACTCCCCCATCCCATGAAATTGGGT
>CAZOHX010000125.1:0-7104 GCA_964579315.1 uncultured Saprospiraceae bacterium | reverse complement strand
TGGTGGCGTATTCGCATTGGAGTAATTATTGACATAAAAGTCAAAATTGCTGCTAAATTGTACGCTGTTGGTACCATCTTCTTTGGTCATTCGAGTATCGTTATTTCCGTTTAATTCTACGGAGTAAACTTCGCGTTGCATAGGAGATTCCTTGGCTGCTTGGTAGTATAGTTTATTGCGTTTTTGATCTACACCATATAGATTGGTCACATCAAATTTGCCATGAGTCAGTGGTTGAAGCAATTTACCGTTCATATCATACAGATAGATATGGTTAAATCCTTTGTCCTCACTAGTCCATATAAATTGCTTTCCATTTTTTAAAAAAGTAAGATTGTCTGTGATGTCAATATAGTATTTGTTTTTTTCTTCTAGAAGTAGCTTTTTTGATCCTGTATTTGCTTGGACTAAATACAATTGTAAGTCATTTTGAAGGCGATTCATCTTGAAAACGCATAATTGATTGGGAGTTTCAGTCCATTTAATTCTAGGTACATAAATATCTGTATTCGTTCCCAAATCTACTTTTTGTTTGGATTTTTTATTTAAATCATAGATGTAAATATCAACGGTAGAATTGGTTTGTCCTACTTTGGGATACTTGAAAGTGACATATTCAGGATACACGTCATCATGATAATTGGTCAATGTAAATTCCTTCACTAGACTTTCGTCAAAACGATAATATCCAAGATATTTGCTATCGGGTGACCATTGAAATCCTTTGGCAAATCCAAATTCTTCTTCATATACCCAATCCGTTGCTCCGTTGATAATTGCATTGTGTTTTCCATCACGGGTCACTTGGGTTACTTTTCCAGATAAAAGATCTTTGTAGTATAAATTATTGTCATTTACAAAGGCGACTTTGGTAGCATCAGGCGAAAATGTAGCATATCGTTGTTTGCCTTTTTTAAATAATTTTGAAAGTGTCTTTCCATCCCAAATATAGAAATTAGCCCGAGTAGAATGACGATAAATCGCTTCGGTTTCTGTTTTGATGAGCATTTTTGATTCATCATTACTAAAACTATACCCATCTATTTTTTTCGAAAATTCATCTGATTGAATAGTTGTAGCATCAAATAGATTTTTTGTGAATTTGCCAGTGGTCAAGTCATATTGTTTGATAACATTGTCTTCCAATCGAGTGTAATGTCTCCCATCTTTTTGAAAATTGAAGCCAGGAACACTATTGGCATAGAATTTATAATTTAACCACAAATCTTCCAATGTGATTTCTTGTTGTGCAAAACTGATAGTTGTTACTAAAATTAGTAGGGGAAGTAGGATTATTTTTTTCATCATTTTTTTATTATGGATTGTGATTATTGTTCTAATAAAATGTCTAGTGCTTGGGTGATTGTTTTTCTTTTATTTCTTTTTTCTATAATAACGGGCGGGTAGGCTCTTTCGTTACAATCTTTCATTTCACATCTTTGGCAAGTAACATTTACACAACATTCTTTGATATCAGGATCATTGATGAATCCAATGGTATTTTTTGCATTCTCATCAATCAAAATCCCCATGGTCGTACTGGTCAATTTATTTTTGTACATAAAGGATGGTCGGGTTATTGAAAATTCTAAATATTGATGTCCATCTCCATGATACTTTGATTTTTGTACGTGAACAACGGTTGATTGTTGATCATCTTTCATGTTTTTCAATGCTTTGATGGATGGCCATCTTCTACAATAATGTTCATTTAGACGGTTTGCATGTGGTTTGTGTTGTCTGAAAAGATGTAATTCTTTATCAATTTTGATGGATTCACTTTCAATATCGAAGTTAAATCCAATGAAAAATAGTTTGGATAATCCAAAATATTTGGGAAGAACGTTAAATCTTTGAAAAACGGTAGAAGAGGAGACTTTGTATTTATTGACTAAATCTAAAATGATATTGGGATGCCAAGTTTTGTTTTTAAAAATGGCTTTGCAATCTTCGATAAAGGCATTTCGTTGAACCAAAATAGCTACTGCAAAATATCCTGCTCTGAAATTATTTAAAACTTGTTCAAAGGATTTTATTTTTATCAAGGATGATGTCAATGGTCGTTCCTCACAATTTAAAAATTGAAATCCTATTTCCTTGGCTAAATGAAAACGGATTTGCATTTCATTGAGCCGACTATTTAGTAGTAATTCTTTTTTATCTAAATGGGTGATTGTTCGAATAAAACCCAACTGTGAATTGGAGTCAATACCATTATAATTTATTTTAATTCCGTAATCTTCTTCCAAAATGCTTTTTAAAACATAGGTATCGACAGGTTTTCCTCCTTGGATGTTGTATTTTTTTAGAAATTCATCTGCCGCATCTTCTATATCTTCTAAATAACTAAAATTCATCTCTTGATACGCACGTAGTGCTTGCAAATAAAAATGCTCTTTTTCAACGGCATAATTCCTTGACATTTCAACTAATGTAGAAACAAATGCTCCTACTCGCAATGGAGAACTCGCAATAATATCTACAATTTTGGACATATCTATTCCAAATAATTCAAGTGGAAGGTCTTTTAGAAAATTGGAATGTAATAAATCCCCTAGCGGTGCTAATTTTCCTGTAAGTTCTGTAGATTTTAGTTCTTCAACAGACACTTCTAAGATATGGGCTAAAATAGCGATTTTTTCTGCTCTTGGATATTTTTTCCCCTTTTCTATTTCATTCAAATACGAAACGGACATACCTGTTTTGGCAGCCATTTCTTTAAATGATAAGTTGTTTTCTAGTCTATAGTGTTTAATCTTTGAACCGAAAATCAACTTTTTATGTGGATTATCTTTCTTCATTGTGTGGCAAAAATACGGAAATAGTCGAATTAAAATGGTATTTTTTATTAGAATGTTTTGACCTTTGATTTGTTAATACTTTTTTGATTACAATAATTGTTTTATTGAAGTGTTATTATTGTGTCAATTTTTTTTCAATTACATAAATTTTTAACAATGCGTATATTTACAGCTTTAATTATCATGCTCTTTTTATCATTTCAGGGAAAGGCTCAATTTTCAATGGGGGTAGAAGCAGGCTTGAATTATGGAGAAGCATGTTATACAAACTTACCTCCATTTTTAGCGAAGGATACACAAACTGGTACGAAACCCCGTTTAGGTGGCTTTGTTGCTTTTGTTCCAAAATATTCTTTTAAAAAGTCATCAAATTTTGCAATTACAAGTCCCATTCAATTGAGTGTGGAAGAGCATAAGGATCTTGGTGATTTTTATTTTAGACGGACGTATTTACGATTGATTCCACAATTGGATTATAGTTTTAAATCATTCAATATTTTTGCTGGACCTAATGTTGGCGTTGTGTTGAATGAGCAAGGTCGATTAATGAATGGGAAATGGAACAAAACCATTCAACCCTTATCAAAACCAATTGATTTTGGATTTACAGGTGGATGTAAATATGCTTGGAAGAAATATTATCTTAGGGTGAGTTATTACCAGGGGGTTGTTGATATTTCTACATTTAGCATTTCTTCAGAAGACGGTCAACCAGTGACTCAAAGGAATCGACATTTTCAGTTGGGTATTGGGTATTGGTTTTGATGAGTTTCCGTCCAGACACTACTTAAGTAAGCAGGGTAAAAAGCACTGTATCATAGTATGTGTTTTGTCGTTTTTGATATAATGTTTTTGTGGCAATCATTTGAAGATGGTTTAGAGTTATAAAATAGATGTTTTATTCAAAAAATATAGGGTATTTTTTAATCCCCCCGTTCTATTGAAAACAACTTCTAAATATGATTCAAATTACAAAAGCAATTTATCTTTTGATTGCTTTCATGACCATTTCTTTTATTTCTACTGCAACTACTTATTACGTGGATGCCACCTTGGGTAATGACGATAATAATGGTCTTTCTCAAAATAAAGCTTGGAAAACCATAGATAGAATAAGTGATCAATCTTTTGCTCCAGGAGATAAAATACTATTTAAAAGGGGGGAAGTTTGGAAAGGTGAACAGTTGGAAGTTGATGGATTTTCTGGAACACAATCGAATCTAATTATTTTTGGTGCTTATCCAGACCAAGGAGTTAGACCTGTTATTTCCACAATTGTTGAGCACGCTATCCATTGGAATTTTAAGGGAAATAATCTTTGGAAAGCGTCAAATCCACCCAATGAACATCCTGAGCGATTATGGGTGAATGGATCTGAAATATTAAGAGCAAATAGTCAACAAGAATTAGATGGCATCAATTTTTTTTGGTTGTATGATGCTCCAGAAGATGGAAATTTGTTTCTTTTTTCAAAAAATGACCCTTCCAATGACAAAATAAGTTATACCAATGATCAAATCCCCCTTTATCTGGAAAATACCAGTTATATTAGATTTGAAAATTTGGATTTACAAGGGGGATGGACATCGGTTTTTATCAATAGTAATACGAGTCATATCCAATTTAATCAGATGAATATTGGAAAATATGCTACAAATGGAATTGATATACAATCAGAAGATACTTCTACACCGAATCATATTTCAGTTTCAGAATGTAATTTTGATAGTGATTACACTTTGGATTATTCAATGTCCAAAAGTGTGGGTGGATATGATAGGGGAGTAGGTGATGGCATTTTTGTTGAAGTAGGAAAAGATTGTGAATTTTGGAACAATAAATTTGTTAATTGGGGGCATGCAAGTATCAATATTGATGGAAATCCTGATGGTCGGCCATCGGTAAGAGTATCTTATATTTCTGTGCATGACAATTTTATGACATCTCCAAATATTGCTTATGGTGGACGATTGGCGGTGGATGATGCACATCATTGTGAAGTGTATAATAATAGGATTTATCATACTTCTGTCCAAACCCAACTCAATGGCTATTCCAATCATTATCATCATAATATCATTGAAGCTACTTCGGATTCTCCCGTAATCAGTCAAGTTTCTGCAATTGATGCGGGAATTGGTATCGAAAGTTACGCCAATACGGATATTCATGATAATATTTATGAATTTAATGTAATCAAAGACATAGAGGGACCAGGGATTGCATTTTCAATGAATGGGGATTATGATATTTACAATAATTTTGTAAGAAATAATATCATTCTAAACTGTGGCACTGTTCATGAAGTTGATGGCATTGGTATCAAAATAAATGAAGATGAATCAACCAGTAAAATGTATGGAAACTTCATTCAGAATAACTTGATTTATAACGAAAATACTGAAAATACAATTGATTATCGTGGCGTTGATATTACCAATGTAGCTGGATTTAATGATTTGAATAGTGATTCTGAAAATGTCATCACAAATAATATAAGTGGAGATCCAAATTTTGTTTCTGAAACAGATTTTCATTTAAAAAAAGCGTCTATTGGTATAGATGCAGGTATTGAAGGAAAAGCTAAATTAGATTTTGATGGAAATGAAATTCCAAAATCAAAAGTAGATATTGGACTTTATGAATTTCAAAAATCTACTAGTCTCAATGACAATACTCTTGATATTGTAAGCGTATTCCCAAATCCTACCACTGGTATAGTTGTTATTCCAAAGGATGATTTTGTTGTCATTTCAATATGCAATAGTTTGGGACAAAAAGTAGATTATAAAGTATCTCATAACCAAATTGATTTATCTTATTTGCCTAATGGGATTTATTTTTTAAATGGGATATGGAAAGGAAAAATGGTTGGTGCTACGATTCAACGAAATTGATGATTAATAACCTAGTTTACACTTTTTGACACATAAATTTGGAATAATTTACGTTTTTTGACACATCTTTTTGGGGTTATTTACACTTTTGGACACATAAATTTAGGATAATTTACGTTTTTGGACACATCTTTTTGAGATAATTTACACTTTTGGACACATGAATTTATTGATTTTTACGTTTTTAGTCTGAATCAAATCCCTAAATCAAAATCATTTTTTCCTAGAAACTACATACTCTACCAACTCACGCAAAGCGTCACGTGCTTCACTTTCAGGAAATTCCATTAAAATATCAAATGCTTCTTGTTTGTAGCGATTCATAGCTTCTTCTGCATATTGAATACCACCGCTATCTTTTACAAAATCAATGACTTCGGCAACTTTATCCGATTTTTCACTATGATTTTTAATGATATTGATAATTTTTCGTTTTTGCTTTTTGTTGGTGTGGTTGAGTGCATAAATTAGCGGAAGGGTCATTTTCTTTTCTTTGATGTCAATGCCTGTTGGCTTTCCGATATTGGCAGTACCATAATCGAATAAATCATCTTTGATTTGAAAAGAAATTCCGATTTTTTCACCAAAAAGACGCATTTTTTCAACAATTTCAGCATTGTCAGACGTACTAGCGGCTCCAGCACTACATGCTGCTGCAATGAGAGATGCCGTTTTTTGTCGAATGATTTCGTAATAAACCGATTCTTCAATATCCAGCCGACGAGCTTTTTCGATTTGCAATAATTCGCCCTCACTCATTTCTTTGGTAGCGGTTGAAACTATTTTTAATAATTGAAATTCATCATGCTCCGTTGCCAATAGCAATCCTCGTGATAATAAATAGTCGCCAACCAGAACCGCAATCTTATTTTTCCAAAGTGCATTGATAGAAAAAAATCCCCTTCGCTCCATAGAATCATCGACTACATCATCATGTACGAGTGTAGCTGTATGCAGTAACTCAATCATTGAAGCGGCATTGTAACTAGATTCATTGGTTGATCCACAAGTGGCAGCACTCAAAAAAACAAACATGGGACGAACTTGTTTGCCTTTCCTTTTGACAATATAATTCATCACCTTGTCGAGCAACGCAACGTTGGTCTCCATAGATTTCCTGAAGTGCTTCTCAAAATTTTTCAGCTCTTCCGCAATAGGTTTTTTTATTGCATTCAGTGGGTTTGCCATATCATTTTTTGACTGGTACAAATCATTTGTTCCAAATTTCGCCACAAGATACAAATACTATTTGAATAGGGAAGTTCTAATTTGTTATTTTGAATTGTTAAAGGAAAATCGGTTATATTTCTTTTTGGATTTGGTTATTGAATTGTTTAAATTATGGCAAATCATTTGAGTGCGTGACAAAATGTGGGAATCCATACCATTTGGTAGGCAGGATCGGA
>CAZOHX010000124.1:0-7125 GCA_964579315.1 uncultured Saprospiraceae bacterium | reverse complement strand
TACAGATATAAATGCAGGTACGATGACTTCGATTTGATTTCGTCCATATCCCTCACGATAGCCTGTAGAATCCACAATAGGAGTACCTTCTGGAGCTATTCTACCCGAGATAATCTTTCTATTCCCTTCAAATTTACTAAATAAGGCATTCAAATCTTCTTTGGAATCTTTAAATAAGGTATTTAATGCAAAGTATGAAACTGAAAATGAGCCAATATCTTTGGGTGTCAAGTGCTTAAATTCATTACCTTCTGGTACTTTATAAAACTCTGAATGATTTTTGGAATAGGATTTATCTAAATTGACGTCAATTTTGAATTTTCTAATAGGCTCCAAAGTCAAACTTGCTGAATATTTTTGAGCATAATTTTGAAGAACTTCCTGATTCATAAATACATTGTCAGATATCCATCCATTTGCTCCTGCATTATCTAACCAAGCTGTATTGGGCTGAAATCCACCCACAAAATCCCATCCTGGTGCCTTAAATCCATCTTGTAATCCAAAATATTTGGGATGTGGCAAAAATCCAGGAACAACCGTTTTATAATCTTCGTTGTATGAAAATTTAGCTTTTCGTATTAATAATAATGGTCGTATCAATATTCGCTCTGCACTTGTGACTTGCCGCTCTTTTTTCTTCTTCTTTTTCTTACCTTTCTTCCCTTCGTCTTTTTTATCCTTTTCCTTATCTGGTTTTACAAAACGGCTATTCTTTTTCTTTTTCTTCTTCTTTTTGTTACCACTTTCAATCTTTTTGAGATATTTTGACTTTTTATACAATTTTGTAAAATCTAAATCTCCATTTACAGCTCTATTTTGACTATTTTGAATGATATTTCCCAAACTATCTAACCCCATCGCAGCGGCATTCCAAGAGTAGCCCGCAGAGGCTTTTCCTGTCAAATTGATAAAATCTAAACCTGGGAAATATTTTAACGGTACTTTATAACTGGCAGTAACATTTTGTGTAAAATCCTTGGTTCTTCCTAGATTTTTTAAATTTTCTTTCAAAAAAGCATCTTGTTGTGATTGGGTAATAGGATTTCCTATTTCATCAAAATTGTCCAACTCATCAATAATTGATCTATTCATAGCCGAATATGAAAAATCTAAGGATTTTGCCAATTTCCAATTCAAATTATAATTTCGATCCCATGTAAAACTTTTGGAATAAAATGTATTATCTTCTCCTTCTCCTGTAAAACGGTATCGGGTAGCCGTAATATGTCTATTGAGTTGATTTTGCACTCCATAACTACTTGGTAGTGGATTAAAATTAAACTCTTTCAACCATTTTAGATACTTGTCTTTTTTAATTTTTTTGAAAGGCTGTATCGAATAGGGTTTGGCACTATACGAGTAATTTAATCCTCCTGAATAATCTTTCACTCTATCTTCTGCAATAATTGGATCTTTCTTCAAGGTCTCCGTATAGGCATAGGTTGCCGTTAAGTTCTCAACATCCCAAGGCATTGGTTTTCGACCTTTTTTCATCCTTTCTTTACGTACATTTGAGAAATTATAACTTTTTATGGAAGTGAAATCTCTTGCTTGTTCTTGGATGACCTTCTTATCTTCTGCTGATGAATTTGCCAATTTTTCTTGTAAAGGAATATCTAAATCATATGGATCATACTGTGGATCTTTATATGTATTGGATAATTGTGCATAAAATGGCACTTTTATTCCTGTAACTTCAGGAAACATAAATTTCCCTAAATCCACATTGGCAGAAACATCAAATTCGGTGATTTTTTCTCTTTGTCTATCTTCCAACTTTTGGTCAATGGAGCCCCATCCAATACTACTAAAATTTCCAGATGCACTTACGCTACCAAAATCCGCAAGCGTCATATCAATTCTTGCCAAAGCAGCTTCGCCTCCTTTTTCATCTAGTCCATTTACTCGCAATTCATTTACCCAAATCTCTGCACAATGTGACTTTCCGTCATTCGGAGTATTGACTGTGTTCGCAGTATTTCTGATACCAATCATCACTCCTCTGATGGCTCCGAGATTGGGATTTCCTTTTACTCTTGCAATGGCTCCTTGAGTCTCAGGATCTTTTAGCTCAAATATTTGAGAAGAAGTATTTCCAGCTTTATTTCGCTTAACTTTTATATCTTTTAGTAATTCTAATGGAAAATCAAATTTAATTTTACTCCAAACTTCTTTTTTATAATCTCCATCTACACTGGCAGGTAGCTTGGTGGCATCGGATAAAACCATCGGCACTTCATATTCATAATAATTTCGCTCAAAATCACTACCGATTCTTACAAATACTTTCATATCGTTGGAATCAATGTTTTCCTGGGATTCTGCATGGATAAACATCTTCATCCGTTCATACAATCGTAAATCAAGCCGTACATTTTTATAAATAGCTCTGGCATCTCCATCTGCTAAATTGCATATATCTAATGATAGGGATTGCTCATTTTGTTGAATATTGGGATAAGCTCCAAGAGATGCTTCTCTTTCCACACCAGGAGGTACACAATAATTAAATGGCAATCGTTCTGAATGCTCTTCGATATTGATTCCATTCACATCAAATAGTGGATCATCTCCAGGTCGTCCCACAGATGCAGCTTGTAAATTTCTTTGATATCGGCGCCACTGATTTCTAACCAACTCAAAATTGGCAAATCTTAAATTCACTCGCTTGTCCCAACCATTCATATATAAACGGATAAATCTTACAGATCTAAAATCTGAAATACCTCCTACCCGTGAAGTGTATTGATCCAATGGGATTTTAAAACGATACCATGTTCTACCCGTAGCTTCATCTTTACGTACATCTGTCACATAATCTGATGTAACTAAATCATCTCCATCTCTTTCCATGTGGATTTTGTATTGAAAATAAGATTCTAACTCATTTAGGTTATTATCTCTATTCAAGTCTTCTCCATCTGGTAAATTGGTGCTTGCTCTTAGATTATTTCCACTTGTTTGTTGTGAATTTCCTTGTGGATTGTTAAATTTGTTATAGACTACCAATGGGTCTATTTTTTTCTCTTCCTTCGTATATTCCGTGTAATACTTAAAGTCATCATTGGATGGATCTGCCTTGAAAGCATCTAAAAACGTTGCATTCATACCTCCAGCCTCATAGGCTGCGAGTACATCTTGAAATTGATTCAATTCTTCTTCGTCATCCAATCCATCCAACCCAACATCTTGCTTAGCACGAGCTGCTGCATCGTTAGCAAATGCATTGATTAAAGGTGCTACTCTTGGTACTTTCCCCCAATTGGTTCTGTCCACAGGACGTTTGTCTTGTCCACTTGGCAAACCATTTTCCAAGACTTGTCTTGAATCTCGCAAAATATCTTCGGAAACATTTCCCAAATTGATATAAAAATCTCCATGATTAGGTGCTGCACCGCCTGGATATCCATCTTGAATAAATGGACTCATCATCCAAAATTCAATATATTCATAATTTGATTGTTCAAAATCATTGGTTTGTATAGCTCTCATGATTCCCCCCCACCTTGATTCAGGATTGACCAGCCGTCCATTGGTAGCGATACCATCTGAAAAAGCTGTTCCTGATGGCTTTTCAAAATTATAAGGACCTCTTGCTTTTGGATCAAAAGTCATATTGATTCCGTAAATGACATTTACCTGTCCTGGAGGAATCTGCCTATTGGGAAAGACTTCTCTAAAACCAATTTGCTCACAATAAGATGAAGCCAAAGGATTATTCACGTTTCTATCGCAACTTCCACCACTTTCAATTCTATACCAGTTCAAATTGGCACGATTTACTCCTGCATTGATATCGTTTACTAATTTTGACTCTGGAAACAATGGATTGCTACCTTTATCATCATCTTGTGGAATACTTGCCAAGACCCATGAAGTAGGTGGATTTGCTAAATCTAGCCCACTAGAACTTCCTTCAAAATCATCAAGATAAACAGAACCATTTTTATCTTCACCCATGTTAATTGCTCGGGCATGTCCAGGTCTTAATGCGGCTCCTTCTGCTAAAAAACTAATATTAGATTCTTCTTTTGTATTTATCAATGGGATTTTATCTACCAGCTTGGTCAACCAAGGTGCTTTTTTATTCACACTTACATCTAATCCAAATATTTTATTATTGATAGGATCATTACCGATATTTACTTTTTGAGTATAGGGCTTTTCAAATAAATTCATAAAGGTTGCCCCAATACTAAATTCTTCACTAAAACGATAATCTGCTCTCAATCCAATCATTGTTTTGGTTTGGAAACCAAATGTAGCATTATCTTCAAAAGTAATTTTCACTTCTCCCCCTGCATTCAAAATAGACTCATCCAATATCTTTAATCTACCAGACTTATAATCCAACGTATATTGTTCTCCTTCTTTTAAATTTTGCCCACCTGCAAAAACTCTCACGGAGCCTTCTGGCAAATTAAACGTTCCTAAAGAAATTTCTGATGAAATACTAGAATTATTATAGCGTCCCTTGATGATATATCTATTCAATTCTGGAAACTCTCTGGCTCTCGTCAATGTAGAATCATATAATTGCTGATAAACGTACTTTTTCGAAAGTTTTGGATCATCAATGGCATCATTAAGTGTCTTACCAAATGGCTGCAACACTGGAAACATGATTCGTCCATTTCGAGTATTGATAGTTATTCCAGGAACAAAATCAAATATTCCATCGGGATGTGGATCTCCATTGACATTTAGTCTATCCATATTCATGACACGCAGCAATGGTTCTCCTTTTATTTTTGTTTCTGGCAAACTTCTCTTAGTTCCTTCTCCTGGATCTTCATAAAAAACATCCAACTTAAAATCTTCTCGTCCTACCTGAAAAGCACCAATGGAATATACATTTTTCATCATCAAATCCCAAAGCGGTAAATCCACTCGTGGAGACGATGATTTCAACATTTTCACAAAAATTACATTTTGAGCACTATCTGCTCTTTGACTTACTTGAGGAATATCTGTAGATATTTCTCCTACTTGATGCACTTTTCCATTATAGGTATATTCATAGGCTACTGCCAAAACTTGATCGGGCCGTACATTCGCACTCACCGAAA
Organism: uncultured Saprospiraceae bacterium; assembly: GCA_964579315.1. GTDB lineage: Bacteria > Bacteroidota > Bacteroidia > Chitinophagales > Saprospiraceae > CAMZLN01. The sequence continues at coordinate 2,053 of CAZOHX010000124.1, read as the reverse complement.
TAAATCCTAAATCTGGATTGAAAGTAAATTCCGAAGGAGAAAGCGGGCGAGCCCTTATTTTTTCGTAATCACTTCCTTGCTTGAGCCCAAATCCAGTATTTAAAGTATTTACAACTTCATTGACAATTCTTGTATCTTGATTTGCTGTCAATTTTCGATACAAATCATTTGAACTATTGTCTGGAATAAAAAATTTCTGCTGATAATCTTTGGGGGCTGTTGGTGATGGTGTCACATTGGGACTTGTCAAATGATCTGATTCTCCTAAATCTGCAAGTGCAATAATATCTCTAGTACCGTTGACAGAATTTCTATCATTGGTTATCCAAACTTGTACTCTATTTATTTTGAATAAACTTTTTACTTGCGGTAGATTCTTTAGTGCACTTTCAAAAGTATTTCGGTTGTAATGAGATAAAAAGAAGTGTCTATTTTCATCATATTCATCTGCAAATATTTCAAAAAGTTGGGTTTGCTTTCCCCCTTTGATGATAATTTCTTTTCTCTTTGATTTTTGCTGGGAAGCTATCGCTGTTAACCATAAATGACCAAATTGTAATTCCGTTTTTAATCCAAAAAGACTTTGACTACCTTGAATTAAATTACTCCTTAGGGGTAAACTAACGTTACCTGCTTCTATTTTTTTGATAATCTCATCTTCTCCAAATTCATGACTATCATAATTTAATTTCATTTGATTTTCAAAGTTAAATACTGCTTTTGTATTATAACTTGTATTCAAATTCAATTTATCTCCAATTTTTCCTTGCAGATTCATTTGAATATCCATATCAAAATCAAAAAGAGTTCTTTTACGATTTGTTTCTAAAACCAAAGGATTTTCAAGATGCTGATAATTGGCTCCAAAAGTGATATCTATACTTCCGTCAGGTTGGATACTCACATCTGTTCCGCCAAAAAGCCGATCTACTAAATCATCCTTAATATCTACCTTTTTAATGGGGTCTATCAAACCAAATTCACCATGATCACCTGATGTATTTCCCGCCAATCGATCAAAGTACGCTTTTTCTTCTTTTTTAGAGCGATATTCTAAATATTCATCAAATGTCATATAAGATGGCATTCTATAATATTCTTCTCCGATTTTTTCAGTAATGATGTATTGTCCTGTTTCTGGATCATACTCCACAGTTTGCTCTACACTTGCTGGATCATGTAAATCAAATGGATTTTCTTGAGGATCTGTCAAAAAATCACCTTCTCTTGGAGTAATTGGGGGTATAGTATCTTGAATAGAAAGACTTGCATCTTGATATGGATTCGGTAAGAAATATGGATTTCCTCCAAATGCATATACTCCAACAGCAGAAATTATTATCCAAAAACTAACTAATGTATTTATTTTTTTCATATTCAATATTACGTGCTTCTTTTTTTTATGCCTATTCGTTTGTAAACCATTAAAATTGATAATCTAAAAACGCTGATTTAGTTTAAAAATTTTAAATTTAAAAATTTAACATCTCTCAAAAAAATGTGATATGTTTAATTGAAAATACAAATAATGAAATTATATCATACTTGTGACCTTTTACCTTACGATAAAAGTTGTTTTTTGTTTTCTCGAAAGTTTATTTTGATTTTATGACAATCGTTTTAATGCCAATTTTATCAAAGCTTCTACGTTTTCAATTTTTGATTGTTCCTTAATAATCGCATTCAATACTTTTTGAACTTTAATTTTATTGAATTGTAAGGCAATCAGTGCAGATAACGCCTCATCTCTCAATGTATTGTCTTTGGGCGAAGCTAAAATGGTAGTACTTCCGCCATCTTTCATAAGTTTATCTTTTAAATCCAATATTATTCGTTTGGCTGTCTTTGGTCCTATCCCTTTTATCTTTTTAAACGCTTCGACATGCTCCCCAATAATGGCAGATCTTGCTTCTAATGCCGTCATCCCTGAAAGTAGTACTCTCGCTGTGTTTGGGCCTATTCCACTTACCGATATTAATTGGACAAAAATAGCTCTTTCTTCTAGTGTTGCAAATCCATAAAGTGTATGTCCATCTTCTTTGACATGTAAATA
>CAZOHX010000123.1:0-7170 GCA_964579315.1 uncultured Saprospiraceae bacterium | reverse complement strand
ATTATTGCCCAATACTCCTAAAAAATATCTTGGCATTTACAATCCAGATAATCCTTATGAAGCGAAGGCAGCAGCATTGAAAAATCACTTAATGCAGCAAGATATGTACAACGCATTAGTTTCAGGTGATGGAGCGTGTGCAGGCTGTGGTGAAAAAACAATTTTGAGAGCGTTGGCTACTGTGACAGAAGCGGTGATGCGTCCTGTATTTCATAGAAAAGCAAATCGCTTGAATGAAAAAGCCACTCAATTGAAACGAACAGGTTTGATGATTTTGGAAAGTCTTAAAAGTAAAGACGAAGCAGGTTATACGGCATTTAGACGTTCGATTCTACATATTATTATGGGTATGGGGGCTGAAAATACAAAAGCAACCGACCAAAGAATTGCAGATGAATTTAATGGCTCTGATGCAGAAATTATTGATGCTTTAGCAACTGTTTTAGAACAAGATGCTTATAATCACTCAGAATTGCAAGCAATTGAAGGACACTTACCCAACGGAATGGCTGCGATGGCAATGACCGCCAACACGGGTTGCAATACGGTTTATGGATCTACACCACCAAGTAATCCACATAAATATCCTTGGATGAATTCCTTGTTTCAAGATGGGACGACCATTGGTTGGATTATCGGAGAAAGCTTCATGAAAGATCATGCTTTTCGTTCTGTAATTCCAGAGCGTTTTGCAGATATGATTTTAAATCGATTTGAAAATGGGTTTGATGAAGATGATTATTTCAATTATACCCATTTCTCTGACAAGTATATGACCGATCAAGAAGTACTTGAGCTGCCTAAAGTGTGGGCAATCGGAGGAGATGGCGGTATTGGAGACATTGGTTTCCAAAATTTATCCAAAGTAATTCTTCAAAATAGACCCAATGTCAAGGTGCTGATGTTGGATACGCAAGTGTATTCAAATACAGGTGGACAAAATTCAGATTCGTCTGTTTTGACGGGTGGTTTTGATATGAACCAAATCGGTGCAGCTACGGAAGGAAAAACTACTGAGAAAAAATCAGTTTCTGAAATATTGATTGCAGGACATGGCTCTCCTTATGTAGCACAAGTATCCGCTGCAAATATGGCAACACTTTATCGTGCTTTAATAGATGGCTTACATTATCGTGGAACGGCATATTATCAAGTATTTACGACTTGTCAGCCAGAACATGGCGTGCCTGATTACGCTTCTGAATTACAAGCACAGCGCATCAAAGATAGTCGTGGTATGCCAGAATTTGTTTTTGATCCTGAAAAAGGAGAAACTTATGCCGAAGCACTGTATGTGAAAGGTAATTCCAATTACCAAAATGACTGGTACATGAAACGGTCTAAGGGTACAAAACAGCGTTTTGAATATACCGTGGCACATTGGGCATTGACCGAAGCTCGATTTAGACGACATCATAAAAAGTTGAAGGCTGATCAAATCGACCAACATATCAAACTGATGGATATCCTACAAAATATCACGATGAACGATGTGGTACATCACCGATATTTAGATAAAAACCATCGATCTTATATTCCAAAATGGGGTGTTTACTTAGAAGATCATTCAGATAAAGAAGATAAAATTACATATCATTTATTGTCTCGACAGATGGTGATTTTCTGTGTGGAAAGACGAAAAGCTTGGAGATTGCTTCAAAGTAGAGCAGGAATTGAAAACAAGGATTATATCGCTCAAAAAGAATATTTAAAAGCACTAGATAATCCAGATGCGTAGAAAATATTAATATTTGAAAATTGGTTTATAGAGGTATTCTCATTTTGGGAATACCTTTTTTTTACCAACAATCATCAATCTATAGACAAAACACATTTTCCATCTATCATTTCCATTTTAATCATACCTACATGTTTCAACCATTGAATCACTTCTGCACCAAGCATCTCGCTCTTCCAATTGGTTTCTAAATTTTTTGAACGCTCGGTCAATACCCCTTTTCGGAAATTTTTAATATCTGACTTTGAAAGTACCAATGCTGGGGATATTTCATAATCAATACATCTCTTTTTTATAATAAAATCAAGAATTTGAATGTTGAAATCTTCCTCGGCAGAATCTAATTTTTTCTCGGGTACGTCTTTGATAAAATCTCGCTCCATATCCGATATTTTCTTCTGTTGCAATTGGTTGAAAACTTGCCAATTTTTATGAATTATCTTAGAAGGAATAATTCGGCTTTGAAGCAAAGAATCTTTTCCTTTTCCTATATTCTTCACAATCTGAGTGACCACTTTATTGGAAATAATCTGCTGTTTAGATTCATCTCTTCGCTCTGCTTCTTCCAATCGCCAACCCAATAATCGCAAATGAAAAAGCTTTTCAGTTTTATTTAAATTAAAAAACAAATCAGTTCCCATGACTTCTTTATAGGCACTGACAACATAAAAATCAGGGTCTTCCCACGTCAACATTTCAGATTTATACCAATCAGACTTTCCTTGCTTTGTAATTTTATCATTTATTTTGTGATAAAGCTCTTTTAAAAAAATCACATCATTCAAAGCATAGGTTAATAATTTTGAAGATAATGGTCTAGACTGCCAATCTGCAACGGCATACCCCTTTGAAATTCTGACTTTTAATTCTTCAAATAAAATACGATTGTAAGCAATGGGGTAATTATATCCAATAAAGCCAGCTCCTTTTTGTGTATCAAAAACATTGTGAGGAATAATCCCATAAATGAGATTCAAAACTTTATAATCATTTTCGCCCGCATGTGTTATTTTTAGAATATTGGGGTCTTCTATCATCTCTAAAATAGGACTAATATCTTTAATTTTAATGGCATCTATTAAATAATTGCCATTTTCTGTAGCGATTTGAATCAAACACAATAAGGTAAAATATCGTCTTTCACCAATAAATTCGGTATCAAAAGCAATCCATTCAACATTTTTATTAATGTCAAAAAAATCTTGTAAGTCTTCTTCGTTTTCAATTAATGAAAAACTAGGTTGATTTGCCATGAAATATTAATATCTATAATTTTATAATGTACTCAGTTAGAAATTGAGTTTTTATTCCAAAAATATCCCTTCTACTTCAAAGTATCATTTTAATAAATGCCCAATAAACGATATTTTTTTGAAATATTAATTATTTTATATGGATTAATATTTGCAAGTCACTATATTGGGCAATATTTTACTAATCTAGTGCATTATTTACACACAAAAATGCGTTAGTAACTCAACTGATTAACTGAATAGAATAACTGATAAAACATGAGAATCATCAAGAAAATATTTATAGTACTTTTTGTTTTAATCCTACTTGTATTAATAGCTGCGATTGCCATCCCCTATTTTTACAAAGACGAAATCGTCGATATGGCAAAAACAGAAATCAATAAAACCATCAATGCTGATGTAGATTTTGACAACAATATAAGTCTATCGCTCTTCAAAAACTTTCCAAATTTCACCCTTGGAATCAATGATTTCATCGTAAAAGGGCGAGCTCCATTCAAGGATATCACCTTGGTTTCTACCAAAAAATTTGAAGCTACTTTAGATTTAATGTCGGTTATTAAATCAGAAATTCCTGTAAAGGTCAAAGGCATTCACCTAGTTGAACCACTCATTAATATCATCGTTTTGAAGAATGGAACTGCCAATTATGATATCACAAATCCAAGTGAAGCGACTACAACCAGCGAATCATCAGGTAAAACAGTTTTGAACCTTGAAAATTATAGCATCCAAAACGGAAAAGTCGTTTATGATGATAAAAAAGGTGGTATATATCTCAATATAGATGGTCTCAACCATAATGGAAGTGGAAATATTGATGATGTCCAATATGACTTGATTACAAAAACGGTCATTGATGCTATGACTTTGAAAATGGGTAATATGAGTTATCTCAAAAAAGCCAAAACTTCATTAGATGCTATTTTTGCCATTGATATGAATACGAATAAATACACATTAAAGGAAAATAAGTTTAAAATCAATGATTTAGCTGTTAATTTAGATGGTTTTGTCCAATTGGATAAAGAAGATATCAATATGGATATTGCCTTTAATGCTCCATCTAACACTTTTAAATCTGTTTTATCTCTAATTCCAGGAGCCTATATCAAAGGTTATGAAAATGTCAAAGCCAATGGGGATTTCAAATTGAATGGATTTGTAAAAGGCACGATGAATGATCAAAAAATGCCTGCTTTTAAAGTCGATTTAGATGTTAAAAATGGAGATTTTAAATATCCTGATTTACCGATGGGTATCAAAAATATCAATACGAAGATTGCCATCAATAGTCCTTCGACTCAATTGGATCGAATGACCATAGATATTCCAAATTTCACCATGGATCTTGGAAATAATCCTTTTCAAGCAGTTTTACACTTAAAAACACCTATTTCTAACCCTGATATTGATACCAAAATCAAAGGAGTTATAGATTTGAGTGATTTATCCAAGGCTTTTCCGATGGAAGGCGTGAAAGCACTAAGCGGAATCATCCACGCGGATATTATTGCCAAAGCAAAAATGTCAGATATGGATCGAAAAGACTATGAAAATATCAATATGTCAGGAGATATGACTATATCCGACATGAATTATGATGCTACGGATATGCCCCCAGTACATATCAATTCAATGAAAATGGATTTTTCTCCAAAATATGTGAAAGTAGATAATTTTGATGCCAAACTAGGAAAATCCGACCTTCAAGCACATGGTCGAGTAGATAATATTTTAGCTTGGTTCTCACCTGAAAAAACAATGACGGGCGATTTGATATTCTCATCCAATTATTTTGATGCAAACGAATGGCTAGAAGAAAATACATCCGAGCCAAACCCTGCACCTACAACACCCGATACCAGTGCCGTATTTGATAGATTTGATTTCAAATTGGATGGCAAAATCAACAAACTGGATTACGATACTTACACCATGAAAAATAACACTTTGAAAGGACAATTTTCTCCAACCAACATGGAATTTCAGTCTTTTACCACCCAAATTGGTAAAAGTGATTTGAATGGATCAGGTAATATAAAAAATGTTTTTGCTTATCTTTTTGATAATGAAACACTTTCGGGAAAAATCAAATTAAATTCAAATTTCTTTGATATGAACCAATTCATGACGACCGAGCCCGTTGCAGAAAATACTCCAGCATCTACAAATCCCGAAGATTTAGAGCCATTTTTAGTACCTGAAAATATAATGATGGATATTGCCATGAATTTCAAAAAAATGCTTTATACCGACATGGTGATTGATAATTTGAAAGGAAATGTAGTCGTTGAAAATAAAACAGCAAGCATCAAAAATGCTATGATGCATACACTAGGTGGTCAATTTGGTTTTGAGGGATCTTACGATACAAAAATCAAAGAAAAACCCACTTTTGATATGGCATATAATATTAAAAAAATGGATTTTGGAAAAGCATTTTCTACTTTTAACAGTTTTGAAAAATTGGCACCCATTGGAAAATTTATAGAAGGTAAATTCAATTCTACAATGACTATGAAAGGGGTCTTGGGCAAAGATATGATGCCCGATTTAAATACCTTGACCATCGATGGCTTTTTAAATACAATAAATGCTGTCATTAAAAATTTCAAACCTTTAGAAAAATTAGGAAATACCTTAAATCTTGATTATTTTAAATCTCTCAATCTCAAAAATACCAAAAATTGGTTTGAAGTTAAAGATGGAATGGTCGTGCTGAAAGATTTTAATTATAAATACAAAGACATTGATATGGTGATTGGAGGAAAACACGGACTTACTTCTGATATGGATTATAAAATTAATGCTCGAATTCCAAGCAAATTACTCGAAAAAGGAAAAGTAGGACAAGCCGCAAACCAAGGACTCAAATTGCTCGAATCTAAAGCATCAAAATTGGGGATTAATCTGAAAACAGGAGAATATATCAAAACGCTAATCAACATCACAGGAACAATGACCCACCCAAAAATAAGTATCAAACCACTCGGTAGTGATGGAAAAGCCCTTTCTGTAAAAGACGTCGTGGACAATGTTGTGACCCAAGTAAAAGATACGGTAAAGCAAGTGGTCACTCAAAAAGTGGAAGCGGTCAAAGAAGATTACAAGAAAAAAGCAGATGCCGAAATTAAAAAAATCATGGATACTGCTAAAAAACAAGCGGACAGAGTCAAACGTGAAGGGAAAAAACGAGCAGATCAAGCTAAAAAAATCGCTTATAATGAAGCGGATAAACTCGTAAAAAATGCAGGCATGAATCCCTTGAAAAAAATAGCTGCTAAAACTGCTGCAAAAGTCGCCAAACAACAAGCCGATAAAATTCACAAAAAAGCTATTCAAAAAACGAATCAACAAGCCGATAAAATTTTGGCGAAAGCTCGTAAACAAGCGGATGCAGTGAGAGCGAAATATAAGGGGAAATGATTTTTCGATTTGGAGATTTGACTTACTCCTCGCTAAAAAAAGTACGCACATACAACTCTTCAACTTTCTTTCGAGCCCAAGGTGTTTTCCTAAGAAATTTCAAACTAGATTTTACGCTTGGGTTCGTATCAAAACAGCGAATCGGAATTTTATATCCTAAGACTTCCCATCCATAATAGGCTTCGAGAGATTCAATGATTTGAACTAATTTAATCCCATGAAGTGGATTGTTGGTTTGTTTTTCCATAATCTATTTATTAGTGTTGTTTTAAAGTGAATATTACTGTTTTTTTTTTGAATAAATCATACTAGATAGTAAAAGCTAACAAAATATTTATAATGATAAAATACTAAATGCTTGAAACTCACAGAAGTACCTGTAATTAGTAAATGTTATGTGTGCGACATTCTTTTTTATCCAACTACTATATCTCTATCATATTTTTTCTTAGTTTTATGCCGATTTTAGTCTAAATAAGGGATAATCCTAGCAAAATATTCCATATTTATCAATAAAAATACACAAGTTAACCTAATTATTTACATCATTATTCAAAAATTTTAAATTTTATGAAAAAATTATTTACTTTTATTTTAGTTCTTTCCTATATTGGAATGAGCCTTGGACAATCGTTTACAAACAAAAGTAGTCGATTGATTTTGAAGTCAGACCATACTAAAATGGCTGCAAAAGGAATCTTAGATATCGAAGGAACAATTGTTTCTGATAATTACTATATTCCTGGT
>CAZOHX010000122.1:0-7177 GCA_964579315.1 uncultured Saprospiraceae bacterium | reverse complement strand
TCAACTATTAGAAAATTTTCTAAAGCAAAAATTGTGATGCGGTCACATAATGTAGAGCACGAAATCTGGGAAAGAGTCGTTCAAGATACCAATAATCCATTCAAACAAAAGTATCTAGCCTATCTCACTAAAAAGTTGAAACATTTTGAAGTAAATCAATTAAATAATTATGATTTATTGTTGCCCATCAGTTCTAGAGATTTAAAATTATTTCAATCTTTGGGATTTTCCAAACAACATCATGTAGTGCCCATCGGTCTAGATACCAGTGAGTACGTTCCAAATTTTGAAAGCTATAAAAAACCAATTTCACTTTCATTCATTGGCTCATTGGATTGGATGCCCAATATTGAAGGCCTTAAATGGTTTTTAAATAATATTTGGTCGCCTATTTCTAAACACTTCCCTGAATTAGAATTTTATATCGCAGGAAGAAATACGCCCAAATGGTTGAAACAATTGGACATACCTAAAGTCAACGTAGTCGGAGAAGTAGATTGTGCCAAGCAATTTATCAATCAACATTCTGTGATGGTAGTGCCCCTGCTCGCTGGGAGCGGAATGCGTGCTAAAATTCTTGAGGCTATGGCTCTTGGAAAAGTAGTGGTAAGTACGTCCATTGGTTTAGAAGGTATTGATGTTAAGAACAAACAACATGTTATCGTAGCAGATACTGTAAAACAATTTATTAATGCATTAGATTTTTGTTATAATTCTAATGGCTCTTTGTCTAAAATTGGGCAAAATGCTCAAAAATTGGCAGAAATCAAATACAATTATTTGAATACATCTCAATCCCTTTTCGAAACATATTGCAATCTTATCGGTGAAAAAATGGTCAAAAAAGATCAAATTCCAGCTGAAAAATTGCGATAAGTATCCTTTTCAGCTAAACACTTACCTTACCAAAAGGAATATTAATCAAAACCGAAGTCCCTTTACCAGGACTAGTATCCACTTGTAAAATTCCTTTCAGAAATTGAACACGAGATTCTATATTTGATGTACCCATCCCCTTTCGCACCTTCCCTTTCACATACCCATCTCCATCATCTTCCACTAAAATAATAATTTCATCCTCTTGCCGAGTAATCTGCACTAAAATATCCGTAGCGTTGGCATGTTTCAAAGCATTGATCAACAATTCCTGAATAATACGATAAATCATCAAGCGTTGAGTAGATTCCATTTGAAAGTCCATTCCATACAATTGAATCACAATTTCTGGATAATTTTCTCCCTGAAAGCGATTTGCCAAATCATCAATGGCAGCTTCCAAACCTAATTTTGCCAAGGCAGTAGGCTGCATATTATTGGAAATATTTCTTACTTCTTGACAAGCTTCATCTATTAATTTATCGACATTTTTATAATCATCGATATCTTCAATTCCTGTAATTTTATTCTGTAAAGCATCAAATTGCAATTTTACAGTGGACAATAATCCCCCCAAACTATCATGCAAATCTTGCGCAATACGCTCTCGCTCTACTTCTTGTCCAGACAGCATAGAGTGCATAGATTTCAATTCATAATCCTTTTGCAATTCCATGATTCTCTTTTTTGTCAATTCTTCTTTGTGTGTAGCTTCGAGATTAGATGCTTTCAATTTTTGTTGATAAAATCGAATTAAGAAATAAATCGAAATTAAGATAGCCACTAATCCAACAAGAAAAGAATAAATCGTCACCAATTGTTTTTGAGCACGTATTTCTCCAATTTTATGTTCTTTTTTCAACGCATCTAATGCCGCAAGCCGCTGTTTGCTCTGGTACTGAATAGTCAACTTATTGACCATTTTTAAACGATTAACATTTAAGATACTATCATTCAAAACCGTATATTTCTCTAAAAAGGGATAAGCCTTATCAAATTGCCCCGTAGCCTTATAGCTTTTTGATAAATATTTATAAACTCTTCGCCGCAATTTAGGAGTATGACTTGCAATTCGAAGTATCAAGTCTTCAAAAATATCAATCGCTTTCTGATATTTTCCCATGAAATAAAAGAGAATTGCCAATTCAAAACGAGTTCTTTCAATCAATTGATTGTTTTGAATCGCATTGCTCAATTCATTGGCACGCCTTAAACTTTGAGCAGCCTTTTCATTGTACTCGATGGCTTCATATACCGATGATTGAACAATGAGATTATTGATCATAAGAATGGTATCTTTATTTCCAGTATTCAATTTATTGGAAGCCGCTAAATACTTCAAAACCGTTTCATGATTGCCCAATTCTTCCACCAACTTTGCCAATTCCAAGTATGTTTTAGCCGCTAGGCCTTTATAACCATGATCTAAATAATATTTTAATGCTTTTTTATGAATTTTCTTAGCTTCAAAGTACTGTTCAGATTGTAAATGATAACTCGCGAAATTCTGATTGGTCAAATAATAATCAAGAGAATCACCCAATACGCCAAACATATTGAGACTCTTTTCATAATAATTAAAGCTCTTAGAAAAATCGTGTTTTATATGGTAATAATCACCTATTTTTTGATAAGTTTTTGCAATAAGACTTGAATCCTTCTGCTCAAAAGCCGTTTCCAAAATGACTTTTAAAGAATCAATAGGCTGTAAATCATTTTTCCAATTTGGAAGTGAAAAGGATAGTACAAAAAATGCAAATCCTGCCCAAAACAATAGATATTTTAAACGATTTAAAAACATTTCCCCTATCCTAATAGATTATTTTCAAAGGTAAAACGAACCAGCCCAGCCGTATTTCTCACCCCCAATTTAGATAATAAATTGCTTCTATGAGATTCAACCGTTTTTAAACTGATAAATAACTTTTCAGCAATTTCTACGGTAGTAAATTCTTGTACGATTAGCTCCAAAACTTCTTTTTCCCTACGAGAAATCTTAGGTACATTCTTGAAATTCTTACTTTGTCGTTCTTTTTTCACCAATCCCTTCATAATGGTTTCAGTAACCGATTGACTAAAATAACTAGAACCCGATTGCACAGTCTTGATAGCGTTGACCAACTCATTTTTACCTGTATTTTTTAAGATATACCCCTTGGCTCCATTGTTCAAGATTTCGGTAATAAAACTATGTTCATTAAACATGGATAAGGCAAGAATTTTCACGTTTTTATGAGAAGCAGTAATAGCTTTGCACACATCGATACCGCTCATTTCAGGCAAATTCACATCCAATAATAGCACATCGGGCTCTTCTTTTTTGACAAATTTCAAAATAGATAACCCATCATGACATTGTCCAATCACTTCTAAATCTGGCTCATCCTTTAAAATAGACTCAATCCCATCTGCAAACATGGTATGGTCATCGGCAATCAACACTTTTATCATAATCTTTAGTTTTGTTTTGTCAACTTAAAGTTCTCCAATTTTCCGTAAATGTGCTAGAGCAAATTGAATTTTAGCATAAGAAATTTTACCATCAAACGCATCAAAAATAGGTTTTAGTTTAATCTCATCCTCGAATGTATGCAATTTTTCACTAATAGCGACAATTTCCGATTGAGAAACAAAGTCAAATATTGGAACATCTGCCCCAAGCTCATACACTTTTGCTAGATGCATCACAACCGTTCTTTCTTGAAACTGTCTATCTACACTAATTTTTTTGATAGGAGTTCCCTGTACAAACAAGGCATAACTCACCCATAATGACATCGTAGAAATGGATTCCCCTATTTTATCTTTTTGAATTATAAAATTTTGCACTGCCTTTAAAAATACATCACCATACAATTCCATTTTCTTTTCGCTAATCCCAGATATTTCATAAAGTTGAAAACTTGCCACAGGTTTTTTAATAGAGATTTCCTTTAAAGTTTTATCATCAAAAATCAAGTACGGGGGAATACCATTGGCCTGTCCCAATTGCTTTCTGACAATAATTAATTCATTGAGTAATTCTTCTTCAAAGATTTGTTTTTTAGATTTTGCCTTAAATTTAAATTTACTGGCTGTTTTAGCAGCTTTTGGATCCACATATTTCACCAAATTCACCTTTTCATTACCAAAAAGAATAGCAAAACTTTTAGAAGTCAATTTCAATTTATTGCGATCATCATATCCAATTTCCAAAATTCCCTTATTGATAATCTGTTCAATAAAATATTTCCATTCTATGTAGCTATACTCCCTACCCGCTCCGTAAGTTTTTATTTTATGATATCCTTGATCCAACAATTCTTTCCGATGAGCTCCCCTAAGGATATTTATCAGCAATTCTGCCCCAATATTCTGCTTAGTTCTATAAACGGCAGAAAGCGCTTTTTGAGCAACAATAGTTCCGTTGAAGAAATCAGGAGGATTACGACACACATCGCAGTTATTACAATTTGTGGTCAACGTTTCGGAAAAATAATTCAATAATACCTTTCGACGACATTCGTAGGCATCCGTATATTGACGCATTCGCTCTAATTTTTCAAGTTTCATTCTCGTCATCTGATCATTATCACCATCCAAAATCTGTCGGAGAATCATAATATCTCGATAGCTATAAAAAAGCAGTGTATCGGCAGGCAAACCATCTCTCCCAGCCCGTCCAATTTCTTGGTAATATCCCTCCATATTTTTAGGCAAACTATAATGAATTACCCAACGGACATTTGACTTATCAATCCCCATTCCAAAAGCAACCGTAGCACATACGACTTGAATATTGTCATTGATAAAAGCATCTTGCACTTGAGAGCGAATCTCATTGGGCATACCTGCATGATAGCTCATTGCTTTAATCCCCTTGGCTTGTAATTTACCTGCTAAATCTTCTGTGTTTTTCCGACTTAAACAATAGATTATACCTGCTTTTCTAGGACGCTCTTTAATATACTCGATAATCTGCTCTATCCGCTTTTGTCCAGGACGTACTTCAAGATAGAGATTGGGTCGATCAAAAGAATCGATAAAAACTTCGGCATTTGGTATAGAAAGTTGCTTCAAAATATCCCCTCTAGTCAACTTATCCGCCGTAGCCGTTAATGCAATAATTGGAACATGAGGAAAAGCCTTTTTCAACGCCGACATTTTGGTATATTCAGGACGAAAATCATGTCCCCAAGAAGAAATACAATGAGCTTCATCTATAGCAAACAGATTAATCTTCACACTACGCATAATATTGTAAAAACGCTCTGAGAGCAATTTCTCTGGAGAGATGTATAACAAATCCACATTGCCTTTAAGAACAGCATTTTCCACCAATCCAGCTTCGGCCATAGACAATGAACTATTGAGAAAAGCTGCTTTTATATTATTTTGCCTCAATCCCTTCACTTGATCTCTCATTAAAGAAATTAACGGAGAAACCACAATGCCCATTCCATCAGAAATAATAGCAGGAATCTGAAAACACATAGATTTCCCCCCACCAGTTGGCATCAAAACCATGGTATCTTTTCCCTCCAGTACCGCTTGTATAGCTTGTTCTTGCAAAGGGCGAAATTGGTCATAGCCAAAGTATTTTTTTAGCCCAATTTGAGCAGTTTCTATAGTCATGCTTGTCAATTATACATTGATAATAAAAAAATCCACTTAAAATAATGAATTTTGCATGAATTTATCTATTTTATGACAATATCTTATTATAATTAATTGTTTTTTTTCAAATTATGTCTGTGTACATCAACTTTTCACTAAATTGGCGTATAAGTAAAAAACGAATTTAATCAATATTACATCATTTAAAGCTTAATCTATGCAAATTCATTTCAACAAACTTAAAAATATAATTGTATTTTCATTAATAATTGGCAGTTTTTTATTGAGTTGCAAAACAAAAACATACACGCCCACCAATTTTGAAGGGGCACAAATCACCTTTGGATCAGGCGGTGGATTTACGGGAGCTGTCAATAAATTTACCATCTTAGAAAATGGTCAAGTATTTAAAAATAAGAAACATCAAAAAACTTTAGAAGAACAGAATCGTTTTAAGAAAAAAGAAGTTGCTCCATACTTTGAAAAATGCAAAACACTTATGAAGTCCTATGATTTCATGGATGAACCTGGCAATCTTTATTATTTTATTAGTTTAAAAAATGGAGAAGATGTCAGTAGAATTGTTTGGAGTGAAGAAAAACAACAGGCTAGCCCTGAGGTCTTAGCCTTTTTTCAGCAATTACAAAATCTTGTGGAGTAATTTTTTTTAGTTACCCGTTTTTAGTTACCCGTTTTCAGTTTTTAGTCGAAACCACATTACCATTTCATCAAATTAATTATATAAAATTATGATTTATTTAAAAAAAATACTATTTTTTGTTATTTCTCTCACTTTTGTTGGACAAATAACGGCACAATTTAAGCATCCAGTTGCTCCGTCATCTAATAAAAAAGTCGATATTAATAAGATTCAAGCACCAAATGTTCCTGCTTCTTATCATATCAATCACCAATTAAAAAAGCCAAAAGTAATTTTCAAAACGCTCCCCGCTTTGAAAGTTCCACAAGCAGATTTTCGGAGGACGCAATTGATCAAAGATGGGACTCAACCCATTTTATTAAAAGCTCATTTACCTGCAAGTCGTTCCAACATCAAGAATAGGGTTTATGAATTTTTAGATTTCGTAAAGGAAGATATGAAAATTGAAAATCCACAAACAGCTTTTGTAATTCAAAAAGAAAGTACGGATAAATTAGGCGGCAAACACATCAGAATGCAACAAGTCATAAATAAAATACCTGTTTACGGAAAAGAGATTGTCGTGCATGAACTCAGTCCAAATGATATGTCATTAACAGGAAGATTTATTCAAAATCCGCCTGCGGATTTACCTACAAGACTTGTTATTTCTGATAAAACTGCAGTTATAAATGCATATATAAATATAAAAACACAGACAACAGTTGCCACTATCAATAAAAAATTTAGAGATCAAATTGGGATGCCCGAAAAAATTGTAGAAACCGTTTATTATGAAATCAATGATAAAATTCATTTGACCTACCATATCTCCCTTTTCCCAAATATTACCGAAAGATGGGAATATTTCATAGATGCAGAAACGGGAGATGTTTTAAAATCATATAAAAATAGTTGCAGCTTTGCACCCGAATTTGACTTTCATGCCTGTTCAAACAACATTTCAAATCATAAAAAAACTGCTGTGCCCCAATCCTGTACAAAATCCGAATTACTTAAGCCCGAAGGAGACGAAGTAACCCACGCAACGGATTTAAATGGTGC
>CAZOHX010000121.1:0-7186 GCA_964579315.1 uncultured Saprospiraceae bacterium | reverse complement strand
ATTTACTTCAAAAGACGTTTAATCTGTGCATATCGACTTTGATTCTTCTTTTTGCCGCGACAATGCAATTCTTTAGCTCTTGCATGTATATCTTTTACACGGTTTTTGGGACTTGGATGTGTACTTATAAATTCTGGTGGTGATCCTTGTCCCGATTTTTGAATTTTTTCAAAAAAAACCGCAGCTCCTGCTGCGTTGTAGCTTGTAGCACACAGATATTCTACAGATGCAGCATCTGCTTCTGCTTCGTGCTTTCTACTAAATTTAAGTCCTATCAATGCTTCTGCGATTTGCGTAGCTTTATTAGGGTCTGCCTTTCCTGTCGCTAACTGTACCAAGGTTTGCAAACCATACATAGTTGTCATTTGACGTGTAGAATGTCGAAGAGCAGCATGTGCCATTTCGTGCCCCATCACTCCCGCTAGTTGATCTTCAGAATCTAGGTATTTGATCAATCCCGTATAAACATAAATATATCCGCCTGGTGTGCAAAATGCATTTAATGTTTTTGGGTCATCAATGATTTTTACTTCCCACTTAAAATCTCTTGCATGTTTTACTTTCCCTGTTCTCAGAATACTCCTTGTGATTCCATTAATAAATTTATAGACTTCTCTGTTTTTTGTAGGATCCAAAATCGGATATTCCTTTGGTTTGCTTTTAATTTCGGCACTTACTTGCTTTCCCAATTGTACATCTTTCTCCACAGGAAAAAGATTGATGTTTTGACTTGCTTTCTTCATCGTATTGCAACTCAAAAAAATTGCAATCGAAAAAATAAAAGTTGATAATCCAATATTTTTCATAAAATTCATTTTTGTATTTATTAATTACGTTTTTAGACGCAAAATTATTCTACGAATATTGTTAATGATAGTTTAAAAATAGAATAACTTTGATATAAATGGTTTGTCTAAGCCAAATATTGTTTCCTATCAAAAAAACCTATCTTTGTTTAAAATTTTCAAACTTAATGAATCGTAGCTTTTTTCTAAATATCCTTTTTTTAATATTTGTGAATGTACTTATCAAACCATTTTACATATTTGGAATTGATAGAACAATTCAAAATGTAGTGGGTACAGATCAATATGGCTTATATGTCACCTTGATAAATTTTACTTTTTTACTACAAATCATCAATGACTTTGGAATACAAAACTTCAATAGCAGAAATATTTCTCAACACAGACATCTGATTCATAAATATTTCCCAAATATCATCATTACGAAACTATTTTTAACTATTTCTTACTCTATTATAACCATTGTTCTCGCGATTGTCTTTGGATACAAAGCCTATCTTTTCCCCTTTCTGACTTTTATGATTCTTAATCAAGTTTTGATTTCAATGATATTTTTTCTTCGTTCCAATGTGGCAGGTTTGGGTTTTTATAAAATAGATAGTCTGTTTTCTGTTATTGATAGGCTTTTATTGATTATAATTTGTAGTATTTTACTATGGCATCCTTTTTTTAAAGGACAATTTAAAATAGAATGGCTTATTTACGCCCAAAGCACTACGCTTTTTATCACTGCTATGATTGTTTTCCTTTTTATTAGAAAACATATCCATGGATTAAAATTTAAATTCAAAAAAGTATTTATTTTTTTAATCCTAAAAAGGAGTGCACCCTATGCATTGTTGATATTGATGATGACCATTTATACTCGCATGGATACGCTTATGATTGATCAATTATTGCCTGACGGAAAACATCAAAACGGAATATACGGAGCAGGATATAGACTGTTGGATGCTGTCAATATGCTCGGTTTTTTATTTGCAGGGCTTTTATTGCCAATGTTTGCAAGATTAATCAAGGAAAATCAAGGAGAAATTATTTCCTTATTGAGATTTAGCTTTCATACAATCATGTCCATAGCCATCCCCATATCCATAAGCGTTTATTTTTTCAGGAATGAGATTGCTCATTTATTATATGTCGATGCGACTGCATATTGGGGAAACGTCTTAGGTGTTTTAATCTTAACATTCATGATGAGTACTACTATTTACATTTATAGTACATTATTGACAGCACATGGGAGTATCAAAAAGATGAATCAGGTTTTTGTTGTAGGTATTTTCCTTAATTTTATTCTAAATTATTTTTTAATTCTTGAGTACAAGGCCTTGGGGGCTTCTATCGCAACTTTAATCACACAATTTGTGATGGCTATGGCAATGATAGTCTTGAGCAAATTAACTTTTTCAATCCGCTTTGATCTAAAACTCACGTTGCGGTTTTTTGCTTTTTTAAGCATCGTCACTGGAAGTATTTACTTTATTTCATTGCAAAATTTTGATTGGCGATTATTGTTTTTTATTTCATTATTGGTAGGGGGCATGATGGCGTTTGTAACAAAAATGATAAACTTTCAATATTTAAAAACGTTTTTAAAGTAATGGCGTTGCACAGATTTTCATGTCACCTTATCTATAAAATTGTTAAATTAGCAACAATATCTAAAACTAAAATCATGAAATCAATATTTTATCTGTTATTACTTGGCTTTTTCTCTTGTTCTCAAACCAAGCCACAATCATCTTCTGAAGTCACAGAAACAAAGCCTGTCATCGAAAAAACAGCCATCAACAAAGATAATTTAAAAGAAGCCGTTTTTGGAATGGGATGCTTTTGGTGTTCGGAAGCTATTTTTGAAGCGTTAAACGGTGTCGTTTCTGTTGAAGCGGGATACACAGGAGGAAAAACAAAAAATCCAACATATGATGATGTGTCAAACAAGGAAACTGGACATGCAGAAGTCGCCCTTATAAAATACGACCCATCAATAATTGATTATAAAACTTTATTGGATGTTTTTTGGACAACCCACGATCCTACAACGCTTAACCGCCAAGGTGCAGACTATGGCACACAATATCGTTCCGCCATTTTTTATGAAAATGAAAAACAAAGGGAAATTGCTGAAAAATCAAAAAAGGAAGTCGCGCCTATGGTATGGGATAATCCAATTGTAACAGAAATCACTCCCCTAAAGCAATTTTATCCTGCCGAAGAATACCACCAAGATTTTTATAAAAATAATCCCGATTATGGGTATTGCGTAGCGGTCATAAATCCTAAATTGGAGAAATTGTATCACAAATTTGAGCATTTACTAAAAAAAGATGCGACTCCTAGTTTGGCTTCCAAACCACTTCTTTCTAAAGACAACTATAATAAACTAAGCAAATTTGATTACAATATTATCGAAAATAAAGGAACTGAAAGGGCCTTTTCTGGTGCATATTGGAACCATAAAAAAGATGGCATTTATATTTGTAAACGTTGCAACCAACCCCTTTTTAAGTCGGATGCAAAATTTGATTCTAAAACTGGATGGCCGAGTTTTGATGACGTCTATTCTCAAGGAGCCGTAAAAGAAGTTACAGATCAAGATGGTTATCGAACAGAAATAGTTTGTGGGCATTGCGGTGCACACTTAGGACATGTTTTCAAAGGAGAAGGATTTACATCTAAAAATACGCGCCATTGTGTGAATTCTGCTTCGCTAGAATTTGTGACAAAATAAACCATCTTATTTTACTTTGGCAAATCCCGTTGAAGCACAGGATTTGCCAGAGAAATATTCTTATAAGGTCTCTCGCAACCACTTATAAAATTCTCGTTGCCAAATTAAACTGTTTTGGTTATTCAGTACCCAATGATTTTCTTCTGGAAAATACAATATCTTACTCTTTATACCACGTAATTGTGCCGCTTGAAAGGCTGCCATTCCTTGTCCTATTGGTACACGATAGTCTTTTCCCCCTTGGATAATCAAGATTGGGGTATCCCATTTATCTACATTATTTACTGGATTGAATTGAGTATATGTTTTTTGTGCCGCAGCATTATTTTTATCCCAATACGCACCCCCTAAATCCCAATTTGGAAAAAATACTTCTTCCGTAGTGCCATACATACTGCGCCAATCAAAGATTCCATCATGAGAAATAAACGTTTTGAATCTACCATTGTGAATGCCTTCTAAATAAAATACCGAATATCCACCATAACTGGCTCCGATACAGCCCAACCTTTCTTTATCTACATATGACTCCTTGGAAATATCATCTATAGCAGACAAATAATCTTGCATGTTTTGCCCTCCATAATCCTTACTGATTTGCTCGTTCCATGCTACCCCATACCCTGGCATTCCCCTTCGATTGGGAGCGATAATGACATATCCATTGGCTGCCATCAACTGAAAATTCCAACGAAATGAATAAAATTGACTCAAAGCACCTTGTGGTCCACCTTGACAATACAAAATCGTCGGATACTTCTTGGTAGCATCAAAATCGGGTGGATAAATCACCCAAGACAACATCTGCTTACCATCGGTAGTGGTGGTCATTCGCTTCTTAATTTTTCCCATTTTTGTTTTAGCATATATTGCATCATTTACATGACTCAACTGCTTCATCTTCCCAGACGACAAATCTACACTATATATTTCTACTGCATGATTCATATCTCTACGAGTTACTGCCATTTTTTTACCCACTTGCCCAACCATTCCGTTTACATCAAATTGTCCATTTGTGATTTGATGGGGCATTTTTAGTTTTGAAGATGCAGACGAAGGAACTTTGATCTCAAATAATTGAACCGTTCCTAAAACAGGTGCAATAAAATATATTTTCTTACTATTTTTTGACCACAAAAAACTGTTTACAGTACCATCCCATGCAGCGGTAAGATTCACATCTTTTTCCCCATACCGAACAATGATGTCATTTTTATCAGATTCGTATCCGTTTCGCTTCATTTGCAACCACGCCAATTGTCCTTTTGGAGAAAAAGCAGGTGCTGTATCGTATCCTTTATTGTAGGCTGTAAGGTTTTTTGTCTTACCTGTTGCCAAATTATATTCATAGATATCTGAATTGGTGCTTATGGCATATGCTGTTCCTGTTTCTTTTTTAGTAACGTACAAAATATTTTTACTATCTGGAGACCAAAGATAATCTTCTTCACCACCAAAAGGTTTTTGTGGACAATCAAACCTTTCTCCTTGCATAATATCTGTGGGTTCAGCATCTTTTTTATTTGTAGGCATATACATGACATGACTATAAGCTCCATCTTCCCACGTATCCCAGTGACGATTGTTCAATTCATCAAAAATCAAAACATTTGAGCCATCTAGCTCTGGATAGAAATCTTTTCCTGCTATCTTTTTTAACTTTTCTTCGTTAATTACAATCTCGTATTTCCCATTTGGAGAAAGCTTTTTGTCTGCTCCGCTTAAATCCGACGCATTCACCTTTCCCCCTTTGATATTTACAGTATATGTTTTAGTTGTTTTTGATTTGGTATCAAGACTATATTGAGAAACTCCAAAAATAACATTTTGCCCGTCTATGCCTTTGCCGTAAACCCTTCCTAGTTGAATAAGTCGTTCAGGGGTCATGTTCGTTTTTTGGGCAAATACAAAGATGCTTAGACATGAGAATAGTAAGGAAAAAAGAAAATTTTTCATATAGTTGGATTTAGAATAAAAAATATAGTTTGACAAATATAATGATTAGCTATTCATTATATTCAATTTGTTTCTATTTTTTTTGAGTGTGTGACAAAATGTGGGAATCCATACCATTTGGTAGGCAGGATCGGATAGTGCCGCAGCTACGCTGCTATTTTTCTATTCATTGCCCGTTGGGCTATGGATAGTATCGTGGCTTTGCCACTTTTAAACTTAGTGTGGCAATGGACTATTGTAAAACCAAAATCTCCCACTATATGTCACGCACTCATTTTTTTTATTTGCAACATCTCAACCATAAGCCCCATCTTTTCTAGGCTTCACCAAGACATCAAAAAATAACAAAAAGAAAGTAACATAGCCAAATATCCAAAAAGTCATCGCAATACCTACCCAAAGAGAATAATGGCTTGGAAAGATAATGGGAACGACAACTCTAAATATAACAGCAAGGACTATCCCTATAAATGACCATTTTATAGCGGGAGCCATTTCAAATACATTTCGTCCACTATGTCCATATGCAACACGTGCCATCATGCTCGTAGCAATTAATCCTAAACTTCCAATTATAAACATATGCAATCCTAAGAAGGGCGAAACTCGGAAAGGTAATTCACCCATTTTAACCAAAAACCCAAGCGTCAGAAAAGTGTATCCCAACCACAACGACCATATTAAGTTGTTTTGCCATATCTCTGATCGGTACCAATCCATTACTCTAATTATATTCAAAATAAAAAGGATAGCTGATAAACCAAATGTCAGTATCTCATGTTGAAAAAAGATTTCGTTTATAGAAAAAACTAGAAATATGGGTATTAAAATTTTATCAATAAAATTTCGATTCTTGATAGGTACTTTGGGACGTAAAGCAGAATTTGTAAAATTGGGAATCAATCGTCTTCCAAAAACAAATAGCAAGTTTAAAACTGTAAATAATCCAACATACACAAAAGTTCGTGCTGAAATATTCACCCTATCAAAAATAGCCAAATAATATCCCATATTTGCCATCAATAAAGCAGCCAAAATGACAACAACCGCCCATTGAGTACTCATCTTACGCCTAAAAAGTGGTTTTGCTATTGCAAAAATAAGTACCATATTGAATGAAATATCCGCAATAGCTTGGATGTAAGCCACGGTAGAACTTACAGGTGGAATCCGACCAATTATCCATAATATCATGATGTATGCCAACAACACTCCATCTGCCGTTTGCTGTTTTGTCCAATTTCTCACCGCTGTCAATAAAAAACCTGCAATAACTGCCATACCATAGCCGAAAATCATCTCATGTCCATGCCAAGTCATACTCGCAATGTTGTACAACGGTAATTTCCATCCAAAAAGATAGATTCCACCCCAAAAACAAATTTGAAGTATAGCATAAAAGGCTGCTAGAAGAAAAAAAGGTCTAAATCCTGATTGAAAAAAAGCAATTCCCGTCGATTTTTTATAGGATTCTAGGTCGATTCTTATCATAGTATATTTCGATTCTTACCAAAAACACAAAGCTACGTTTCTATATCTGGAATATGAAAAATGTAGTGTATAATCGGATATAAATGGTTGGACATATATTTATGAGTATATATTTTTATTTTTAATTTAATTTTATTAATATTTACATAAAAAATGCAGTAATAGCTTATAATAATAAAAGTATTAATAGTCCCTT
>CAZOHX010000120.1:0-7235 GCA_964579315.1 uncultured Saprospiraceae bacterium | reverse complement strand
TTTCAATAGGCATAATAACAAAATCAATATACAAATTCTGCTCCAATTTTACTGCTTGTTCAGGAAATGAAATCGAAGGTAATATATCAATAGGTGTATTTTCAAAATATTGCTGTGCCGCACTATCATGAAAGCATCCAGGAAATCCTTGTACAATTACTTTTGTCATTATTAAAAAATTTTAAACAAAAAAAAAGAGCTCCAAACAGGAACTCTTTTCTAATTTCTTATATCTACAAATACAATATTAGCTCCTATGAATTTCTGTTTTCATAAAGAAAAAATAAAAGTAATATGTATTAAATGATTGTTGCATTTTTATATTTTATAGTACAAACATAAGTGTTTTTACTTCTAAAAGCAATTTTTTTCAGAAAAATAATAAAATCACCTATTTGGGTGAAGAATAGCAATCCAACTGCTCTTAACTTTGTAATATCAATTTACAAATAATAAACAACAATTAGATTCATATATTTTTAACAATTAAAACCAAAGTATCATGAGAATTTATTCAATCCTATTTTTTTTAATCCTTTTTAATATTTCCAATATAATGGCACAAGATACTCCAGAATATGAAATCCAAGACCTAGAAGTTCAATTAGGAACAAATGAGTTTACTGGAAATTTATCATCAGGAAAATTGATGCCACTCAGATGGGCTGCTAATAGTTCTGTTGCTTGTTTTCCAGCTACTCGTTTTGTTGAGTTTAAAGGAAATCACGTTTTATATCGAATGGAAATGCCCAAATATTCATCTTTGAGAATTACGGTGATTCCTAAAAACAAAAAAGCGAGAACCAATGTCTATGCTCTTCGATTGGGGATTAATAATTACGACAATCCACCAAATATAAGTTCTTGTATCAGTTGTGAAGCAGGGTATCCAATTTATGTAGGAACTCCTAGCCCAAGAATGCCTGCCAAACCACAATCTGTGGAATATATTTCTGTAAATAGACCCTATAATATTCTTATAGGAGTAGCGGGAATTGAGGGCGTAGTAGAAGGAGAATATACCCTAAAAATTGAATTGGCATCTCGATAAAAAGTAGATTACGAATTCAAGTACCCTTAATGAAAATCGAAAATCAAATATTTTATAACCAAATTATCTCTAAATTAAAAAATCATGAAAAAAACTATTTTAAATTTATGCTTATTGCTTACATTATTGGTAGGAGCATCACAGATGGCACAAGCTAATGCAAATTCAAATAATCCAGTAGTCGATAATTCTTTATTTTATCGAACATCATGGACAACAGGACCTCTATCTACGAGATACCTTGATTTTGCACATACTACACATACGGATGAAGTTGTATTAGAACCAGGAAGATACAAATGGACTTTGGTAACTCAACGTCGTAATGGAAAAGAAGGAAGAGTAAATTTTGATATCAAGCAGTTGTATAAAAATGCTCAAAATGAAATTATTCTAAATAAGCCAAGAACAACTTCTGGAAGAACAACGACTGGAACATTCACACTTAGTGATTATAAATCAAGAACCAGTGGAACAGCAGGTTATAGTAAGATAAAAGTACATATTGGTCGTGCAGATATCGATACCAATGTGAATTATAAAATTACTATCACAAAAGTATCTGGTGGAAATGGGAGCAATAGTGGTTGCTCTTACACCTTTTTAGGATCGGGACATGGTAATGTTTGGGGAATGACGACAGGGAAAAAAGCATTTAAAAAGAAAGCATGCAAGGATGTAGTTAATGTTAAAGTTTATAAGGTAGGAGGGAGCGCTAGAACTACAGTTAGTGTGTATGCATCTTCACAAAAGAATGGAGTTGGAACGTTGAAAGGTACCTATGAATTCCGAAATAGTAGGTTAACTTCAAGTCACAATTTTAGGTTAAACAATGTAAATGGTAAATTTATTAGAATTGAAATGCAAAATAGATCCGTAACAAATGCCTTTAAATGGAAAGCTACAGCAAAACAATAAATCCTAATTAGTTACATAATCCAAAAAACACTAGAAAACCAAAGAAGTCGAGCGTCCTTTTTAAAAGGACGCTCTTCTTTTATCTTTTGATAAGTTTCTTTCGATCAGCTCCTGTTGAGATCATGGAAATTGGTGTATCCAAAGCCAATTCTAGCTCTGAAATATATGATTTTGCATTTTGCGGCAATAGTTCGAAATCAGTAATATTTCCGATATCTATTTTCCATCCAGGATAAGATTTATATATCGGTTGGATATCTGCGGTTAGATTATAAGGAAGTTCTTGGGTAGTCACACCATCAATTTCATACGCTGTTGCCGCTTGAATTTGATCTACTTTGTTGAGTACATCTATTTTGGTTAATGCAATTTGAGTTACCCCGTTGATCATACAAGTATATTGCAATTGTGGCAAATCTATCCAACCACAACGGCGTGGTCTTCCTGTAGTAGCACCTACTTCACCCCCTTCAATTCTTAAAAATTCGCCCATTTCGTCATGTAATTCAGTTGGAAATTCACCACTTCCGACTCTTGTGCAATAGGCTTTTACAATACCAATGACCTCATTGATTCTGTTTGGAGCAATGCCTAATCCCGTACTTACTCCAGCCGTTATCGTATTGGAAGAAGTAACATAAGGATATGTGCCAAAGTCAATATCAAGCATGGAGCCTTGAGCACCTTCTGCCAAAATGTTTTTTCCACTTTTTAAAGCATTATTTAAATAGTATTCTCCATTGATCTTTTGAACTTTTTTTAGCAAATCAATACATTCAAACCATATCTTTTCTTCTTTATTTAAATCAAAATCTACTTTGGGATATGATTTTGCAATGGATAAATGCTTTTGCTTTAAATGTTCATATTTATCTTTAAAATTAGGAGCGGTAATATCCCCAATTCTTAATCCATTTCTACCTGTTTTATCCATATAGGTAGGCCCAATTCCTTTTAAAGTAGAGCCGATTTTTAGTTTGCCTTTTGCCGCTTCGGATACAGCATCTAATAATCGATGAGTAGGAAGGATTAAATGAGCTTTTTTAGCGATTAATAGTCTAGGATTCCAATCAATATTGGCATCATCGAGCGTTTTTATCTCTTTAGAAAAAGTAATTGGATCAATGACGACCCCATTTCCAATGACATTAATCAAATTGGGTCTGAAAATTCCAGAAGGAATAGTGTGCATGACAAATTTTTTGCCATCAAAAATTAAGGTATGACCTGCATTAGGTCCGCCTTGAAAACGGGCAACAATATCGTAATTTTGAGAAATGGCATCAACAATTTTGCCTTTGCCTTCATCACCCCATTGAAGTCCAAGAATAACATCTACATGTCCCATAGTATATTAAATAATTATGTGAACCAAAATCTCTTTTGATTCATGAATAAATAAATTAATTCACAATTGAAGAACTTATCGTCTATTTCACATAAGTTCTTGGAACATGATTATTTTGAAAATATCTACAGAATAGATAAAATTATCCTAAGCATGTTCTGAAATTGAAATCAAAGCATCTTGGACTGAAGGTCTAATGTTAAAAAAATGAATGAGTTTAGTAACAGTTAAAATTTCTTCCACTTGATTAGGTACATTTGCTAAAGCAATTTTACCATTTCTTTGATTTGATTTTTTCAAAAGCGAAATTAATAAATTTATTCCATTACTATTCAAAAAAGTGAGACTAGAAAAGTCAATTATGAAATTCTTTTTCTTAATATTGGTTTTTTCATCGATTTCCGTCATAATATCACTGATTTTTGTGTCATTGACGGTCGAATTTATTTGTACAACTTGAGTTTCTGGAAAGTTTGAGATATTGTAACACATTGTTTATCGGATTTTAATTTGTTTTGAATTTATTTGTGACACAAAGATAATGCTGAAAATTAATATTATACTATTTTTTATATGTCATTTAGTAAACGGTAGTTTCCTTTTAGGAAAGGGCAATAATTGTACCATAAATGTAATATGACGCATCTAATAACAAAAAAAATCCCACAGACTAAAAATAATCTGTGGGATAAGGATAGCAATTACTATCTTTTATTTTTTAAAACTACTATTCTAAGATAATCTTTTGAGTAGTAACTCCTTGCTCTAATGTCAACTTCGCAAAATAAATTCCATTAGGAAGATTATTTCGTTTCATCTGATAAATATTATTGTCAATATCCGTAATTGCTTTTACCAATCGACCATTGATATCATAGATAAACAACGTTTGGATAGGTGCATCATCATTCGTTTTGAAATTTACTACTTCTTGTGCTGGATTTGGAAATACATTTAATCCAACTTGACTAGGCTCAATATTTTGAACATCAATAGTCACACATCCCAATCCAAATACTACTGACATTCTTGGTAAAACCAACATCAAAGTAGAATCAATGTATTTTCTTGCTTTTTCTGCGGACATATTTGGATTTGTTAATAGACCACCTTGGTGAATCTTATTTGCATCCAAATTCGCATTAAAGTTTTGATTTAAATAAGCAACAGATGCTTGTACTACATTTGGATCCCACCATGCCCAAGGTGCACCTTCTGCAGGGTTTCTAGTTACAAATGGATAAAAGTTATCCGTAGTAAGAGGAACATCTGTGCCCGCAGCATCAAAAGTTGCTCCATTAAATTGTTGATTGGCTACGGCTATCGGATCTTGTAGTGATGATATATTGGCTACACCATCATTGTTGCCTTTTTCATTTGCCAATTGCGTAGCATGTCTGACTCCTGATGCATCAGATATAACCAATGCTTTAGTGGTTGGTACAATTACGTCTCCAGTATAATAAGGTGCAAATATATCCGTAGGACACTGTACTCCTAACATTACAGGTTCGTTTTCTTTTCCTTCCAACCAGCTGGCGTCACCTAGGGCTCCCCCCATACTTACGCAGACTTGAAAATCAGAATTATATCCCATATGGTTCGGAGTAGCCAATGTATCACCATTTTGAGGATTAATTCCATAATCAGTACCATTCATATTACCCATTATTGAAGGAATTACATAAGGATAATTATTTGTAGAGCTAATAAATTTGGCAAGAGAAATTTCTTCTACTCTGTCTAATGTAGCAGCCCCCATGGATAAATAAGATCCTGTACCTAAGCCCCAAACAGCTATTTTTGATGGGTCAATCCCATAAGTGTTTCCTCCTTCAGCGGCATTTTTCTTTAAAAATCGAATAGCAGTCCTTGTATCTTGAATGCCTCTATAAGCAGCTTGAATGATAGTACCTTTTCTTGTATCAGCATCTGTAGATCTAGGTAACCATCCTAGTCTATAATCATAAGGTATAGCTACATAACCCCGTTTTGCAAGGCGTGTACAAATTTCAACTACTGAAGAATCAGATTTGGAACCTGTTGCTTGTTGGTTAAAATAAATAGGTAAAAAACTTCCTGTATGGGCAACTAATACAACGGGTCTAGCAGTTTCGGTATCTCCTTCAGGTGTATAGATATCCAATTTCAAATCCAATGGAGCTGGAGCACCAGTGAGAATAGAAATGTTGTTTCCATAAGTGACATTTGAAGTGACATTTACACCTGTAAATATTTCATCACAGTATCTTGTTCCTTGAGCAAATCCCATGGTAGTAAACGCTAAAGCTAAAATTGATAAGTAAATTTTTTTCATAAGTTTGATATTTATTAAATAAAATAATTAATTAATTCGTTTTCTTTTTCCAGTCATATAGTACTGAAAAATAAGCCAATCGACCTATTCTTGGTCCACCGTAGGTCTGATATACTTTATGGTTAAGTACATTTGATGCTCCCAACTTGAAAGTGGTATTCCATTTTTTAGAATGCCAATTGATTTGAGCATCCAGCATTCCATATGAAGGAATTTCGCCAGTAAATTGGGGCGAACCCTCATAAATAAATCCTTGAATCCATTTATAATTGATATTAAATCCAATATTTTTAATGCTAGAAGATCCTAGGTTGATATCCATATTTCTACCAGAAAGACCTAAATTGAATTTATTTTCTGGAGTGTTGTAGGCTGGCACAATCGGATCATCCGTTTTTGTATTGAGTACATTCCAAGAATAATTTCCTTTGACCATGTATTTTTTTCCAAAATAGTAATTTAGTCCGACCGAAGCTCCTTGGGTAGTGACAATATCGGTTGCATTTGCGGATACTCTATAGGCAGTAGCTTCGGTCAAACTTCCATCTAAACCACTAAAACTTGCATCAACTCCTATCAAATATCCAATGAAATCTTTATAAAAATTGTAATAATATTCTCCATCAAAATACACTTTATCCCAAAGTGTTGTACGATATCCTACTTCTACTGATTTTACCTTTTCAGGTTGGATGCCAGGGACATTGAAGTATTCTACTCCGACTTCTTGTTTATTTACAGTATTGACATATGTAATCAAAGATGGAACGGTAATTAAGGAATCTACTCCATTTATATTTCCAAGTAAAATTGCTCGACCTACATTATAGTGGAGGTATTGCTCGGCAAGTGTTGGATTTCTAATTCCAGAAGAAAAAGACATCCTAAAATATTGATTTTGACTTGGATTATAGACTAAAGATAAGGCTTGTGAGAATAAATAATTAAAATTTTCATGTTTGTCCAATCTTCCTGTTAAATGTAATTTTAGTTTTTCTGTAAATAAATTTCCAGATAGTCCTAAATATGCTCCAAATTCAGAGTTGTCAATATTATTTCCAGTGGTATCAATAAGAATGGATCCATTTGAATTCGGAAAATATTTTCTATAATTTCCTCCTAGAACAATATCTAAATCGGGGATAAGACCAGTGGAAACTAAATCATTAAATTTATATTCTCCATGTACATGAGCCAAAGCAGATTTGTCAAAAAAGCGTGTGCCCCCTTCTGAATAAGAAATTCTTGAGGTAATATCATTGAATGCTTTAATAAATTCAGGGCTTCCAGGTTCTAAATAAGCACCCGTTGTATTGGTTGCAGATTCAGCATAAGCTCTCGCCCGTGCATGCCACATAGATAGAGAATCCCCCAAAGGTGCAAAAAAATCATTGATGGCCATTTTGTATTCATCTGGTTTTCCAAGATAATCAAGGATGCGTGGAAAGCCCTCCATTTTCCTAACGATAGGATTTATTTTGGATCCCCAATAATTTGAATATTGCTGTTGCCTAACAACATCTTCTTTATTTTCAGATTGAATTTTTAAAGCAGTAAAGTACGGGTAATAAGAATCACCAGCGTCCTCGTGGGTTAAATAT
>CAZOHX010000119.1:0-7236 GCA_964579315.1 uncultured Saprospiraceae bacterium | reverse complement strand
TGGTTCTTTCTGCTAATTTGCCTCCTTTTACACCAATAATAAATAAGATATTTCCAAGAATGGCACTACCTAAATAGCCTCCAGCAAGAATGATTGCCCTATTGCCGCCCATAGTAGTGGTATATCCACTGCCATCTGTATTTATTTGCAAGTGTTGGACAGCACCGCCTGTGAGCAAAGAACCTAGGGCATGCCCAAATTCATGTAAAAAGGTGACTAGTAGCGTTATGGGATATAAGATTAATCGACCATATTCTCCACCTAGATATTTGATACCAAGATAAATCAACAATGTGATGATTATCCTAGTGATAGTTTTATTTTTCATAATGGATACTTAATGTATTATCCTCCAGTAGCAGAGCGTAGTTGTTTCATTTGGTCTTCCCAATACAATCTTTGGTCATCTACTTCATCTTCGTCACAATACTCTTTTATATTCAATAAAGTATCACCTGTGACAGGAGATTTTGAAATGATAAATTCTAAAGATTCACCTTCTTCTCCTTCGTCCCACTGAAATTTCAAGTATTCCCCTTCTACTTCTTCTACCAATTTGGCAGATTCCATTTCACCATCCCAAAAATACTGAAATTGACCATCTTTTTCAATGTTTACTTCATCGCAAAACCATCTGACGAGACAAGAAGGCGTTGTCAAAAATTGATGTAATATAGTTGGTGAAGCTCTTAAAATAAACTCCATAGTGTGTTGTGTACGTTTCATAATCCAATTTATTTGTCTATTATAATAAGAACGGGGATAAGTATTCTATAATTGTCGCAATTAATAATAAAATTTTCACAATTCCAAATTTATTTATAAATCATTTTTAGGTGCTGAATAATAGTGTTCTATAAATATAAATTATTATAAATTGCAATATGTGACAAGGTTTTTATGCTCTTTTCTTTGTTTTTACTTGACACGTAAGTTATTTTCCCTTAATTTTGTACTATATTTATAATCAACAAATCCTATCCCAACTGATTATTTTATTCAACAAAGTACCAATCCCATTTGGAACAATCAAAACAGAATTTAACCATTTGCTTGAACAAATATTGAACAAAATAGTTTATCTATTTGGTATTATGGATATTTAGAAGCTATGATTTTTTATTTATTAGTGACAAAAGTCGCTAATTATTTTTTTTGGACGTGTTATATACAAAATGGGAAATTGCCAAAATCTTGTTATGGCTAATTCAACAGGATGTATATATTTTGCAGAATATAAACAGTTAAAAATTTTTTATGAGACAACTTAAAATTACGAAGTCAATTACGAATCGTGAGAGTCAATCTTTAGAGAAGTATTTGCAAGAAATCGGGAAAGTTGATTTATTAACACCTGAAGAAGAAGTTGATTTAGCTAAGAGGATTAAACAAGGAGACCAATTAGCACTCGAAAAACTAACAAAATCAAACCTACGATTCGTCGTATCCGTAGCGAAGCAGTATCAAAATCAAGGCTTATCATTAAGTGATTTAATCAATGAAGGCAATTTAGGACTAATCAAAGCTGCTCAACGATTTGACGAAACTCGTGGATTTAAATTTATTTCTTATGCCGTTTGGTGGATTAGGCAATCAATCCTTCAAGCTTTAGCAGAGCAATCTCGAATTGTTCGTTTACCTTTGAATAAGGTCGGTTCACTGAATAAAATCAATAAGGCGTTTTCTGCCCTTGAACAAGAGTTTGAGCGAGAACCTTCTACGGATGAATTAGGGGCTGTCCTTGAAATTCCTGCAGATGAAGTGCGTACAACCCTAGGAGTTGCTTCTAGGCATATCAGTATGGATGCACCTTTCGTCGATGGGGAGGACAATTCACTTCTTGATGTGCTTGAAAATAATGGAACACCTACCACAGATAGTGAATTGACCTACATGGAGTCATTGCGACATGAGATTGAGCGGTCATTGAGAACATTGACAGAGAGACAAGCAAGTATTGTAAAACTTTATTTTGGAATTAATGTGGAGCACCAAATGTCTTTAGAAGATATTGGAGATAAATTTGGGCTAACACGAGAAAGAGTTCGACAAATAAAAGATAAAGCAATCAGTAAATTGCGGTCTAAGTCAAAAAGTAAATTATTGAAGCACTACCTTGGTGCATAATTGAGACACAAAAAAGCCTAGGACATTTGTTCTAGGCTTTTTTTTTGCATAAAATTGCGTGAATATTTGCACAATTGTTTTTTTACTTGAAACTATATTTTAACTTTGTGTTGCAAGATTTCGCAAACACAAAACTATTTCCCTAAACCTTTATTTATTTTATTCAAACAAAAATGTTTTCTAATGAAAAACACAAAAGAGTTGATGCTTAGAAATGAAGTAAATCAAACTTTAAAGCATTGGCGAGAACAAGAAAAATTGGCAATTGAAATTATTAAAATTGTCGGACAATTAAGATTTGACAAAAGTATTGAAGTTGTTTTATTTCGTAGAGATATTTATGACGCCAAACCAAGTAAGGTCATTAGTGATCATGAATTTGCAGCAAATTATGTCCATAAGCCTATTTCTGTTCAAAATACTTTGGAGTTATTGCAAGTTATCTCTAAGATTGAAAACTTCATTCCATCCAAAATAGATATTGGTACGATTGGGGCAAAATGGGTTTCTAATGGGGATAAATTTGCTTCAAAAGAAGAGTTTATTTTTAGTATTCTAGGAGATTTTATCAATGATGAATTTTCAGGTTTAAAACATAAAGATGTGATTCTCTATGGTTTTGGACGTATCGGTAGATTGTTGGCTCGAAGAATTTTGGCAATGACAGGAAAAGGTGATCAACTACGATTAAAAGCAATCGTATTGCGTCCAAAGATGAATGATAGATTTGAAGAAGCTAAAAAAAGAGTTTCTTTATTAATTGAAGATACGGTACATGGTCCATTCAATGGTGCTGTAAAAATAGCCGATGATGGCAATTCATTCTCCTTTAATGGGAATAAAATCAATATTATTTTTGCCAAACAGCCTGAAGAAATAGATTATTCAGTTTATGGTATTCGTAACGCTTTGGTACTTGATAATACGGGTGTTTGGAGAGATGGAGACGCACTTAAAGTGCATTTACGTCCAGGAGTGGATAAGGTTTTATTGACCGCACCAGGTGGCAAAATGCCTAATATCGTTTATGGTGTAAATCATAAAGATGTAATGAAAAAAGATCCACAAATCATAAGTGCAGCATCTTGTACTACCAATGCGATTGTTCCTTTAATTAAATTGATGGATGATAATTTTGGAATAAAAAAAGGGCATATTGAGACCGTTCATGCCTATACGAGTGACCAAAATCTATTGGATAATTTTCATAAAAAGCCTAGAAGGGGTAGGGGGGCAGCGACCAATATGGTATTGACCACTACGGGAGCAGCCAAGGCAGTTTCTAAGGTTTTGCCACATTTAGATGGTATTTTGACGGGCAATGCGGTAAGGGTTCCCGTTCCAAATGTCTCTTTGGCAATTATCAATTTAACTGTTGATAAAAAAACGTCAGTGGAAGCTATCAATAAATTAGTAAAACAGGCTTCAATTGTTGGAGATTTTGTAGAGCAAATTCATTTTTCAGAATCTACAGAGTATGTATCGAGTCAAGCGGTTGGTATGACAAGTACAAGTGTTTTTGATGCACCTTCCACCATTGTTTCTGCTGATGGAGAGACAATTACTTTGTATGCTTGGTATGATAATGAGTATGGATATACTTCTCAAGTGGTTCGATTAGCGAAATACGCTTCCAAGGTAAATCGAAAGACTTTTTATTAAATATTTGAATCATTGAAACTAAAAACGTTTGCTGAATTTCAATTTGGCAAACGTTTTTTTTATAATTTAATGAATTCCAATTATTTGTATGGTTTTTTAGTAAAATATTAACATTATTTATACTGTTTATTGACAATTATTGCATATTATTGTGTTTTTACTAATACTAGCTCTATGAAATGTTTTTTCTCCTTTATGCTATTTCTTTTATGTCAAACTATTTTATTTTCTCAAAAAGTAGATACCGTTGTTGCATTAAATGCTTTTGATTTTAATAAATATATTACTCCGAAAATAGCCTTCAATAGTTTTGAAACTGATTTTCTATTTTGGAATAGATTTGAGAAAAAAGCAAATTTTTCTAAATTACATTTGAATTTATTTTATAATCATTATCAACGAAATCCAAATCACCAAGGAAACTGGTTTTTGAAATCGAACAATTTAATTGATTATACCGCTTCAAGTGGTGCAGGTTTTGCATTTAGTGAAATGTCTTTTTCCACTTTTTTTCTGGCAAATACCCAACAGAGAAGTTATATTTTTAAGCAACCAAAATTATTTGTGGAAGCAGATTTGCAAATAGAATATACTTCATACTTATCAATGAATAATACATTTAGTTCAATAGGTAATACTAGTCAGCAATCAAAATTGAAAGCAAGTAGTTATGAAGTTATGATTCCTTTTTTTGTTGGTTGGGGGCGTGTTGA
This sequence comes from uncultured Saprospiraceae bacterium, assembly GCA_964579315.1. GTDB lineage: Bacteria > Bacteroidota > Bacteroidia > Chitinophagales > Saprospiraceae > CAMZLN01. The sequence continues at coordinate 2,734 of CAZOHX010000119.1, read as the reverse complement.
AGATATTTCTAGCAATTGGCGATCTGTAAGAATGCTAAAAGCTTTCAAAAAGTATCATTTGTTGGAGCGTCCAATAACGGATGATGATATTCGTGACTTGGCAGATGTTTTTGCCATTCAAAGGCATAAACGTTATAGGGATTATCGAATAGGGCGAATGAAACGATTTTCTGATATTGATGAATTTTTACGTAAGCGAAATATAATTTCGACTCCAAGTATGTCATATTACAATGTATTGTCGGATTATTGGTATTTTGGTATCAATGAGGCTCGTTTTTCAGGATATGCCTTTACTTTTGGAATCGAACCATATGTGTTTAAGAATATCGAAAGAGATGGTTTGAAAGAACGTATTTATAGTTATATGCTTGCTTTACGATATGAATATCATAAAGCATTGTCAGAAAAATGGCAATTGGATTTAGATGTGAGAATGAGTGCGGGAAGGATAGAAACGATTTTGCCTATTGAAAAATATAACTTAATATCACCATCCGCACAATTTATAACAAGTTTTTATCCTAATTCAAGGACAACACTTTCCTTTTATTCTGATTTGAAATATTTTAGTGAAATCAAAAAAAATGAATATAATTTCCTTGTATCGGGAGACTATTATATATCACCCAAAGTGAGATTGAATATGTCTTTGGGTTTTTCTAAATCAAATTCTAAACGTTTTAAAAATCTATTTGGTGATTATTTTTCGCCTTATGGGTATAATCGTCCACCAATTTTTGCACTTGACGAAGTACTCGGGAAAAAATTTAGCGATGAATGGAAAGGAAGCTCATATATTCAAATAGTCTATTATTTTTTGTAAATCTAGGCTATTTCATTTTAGGACGACGGCGTTTTCCTCCCATACGCTGACCACCTTGCATTCTACTTTGCTTGATTTGACCTCGTTGATTCATGACCATTTCTAGTTGTTTGTATTGTTCCAAAATCTGTGGTTCTGTAATTTTTAATTTTTTCATAAAACGAAAATTCTTTTGAGCCGCTTGCCATTTTCCTTTATTGATATTGATACTTGCCAATTGAATTTCGACCATAGCTTTCTCATTATCTGTGGGTAAATCAATGGCTTTTGCTTTTTGCAACCACATTTCTGAAGATTCCATATCTTTTTTAGCACCAGCGATAGATCCCCTTAGAATATAGAACATCGCTCGATTTGTTTTGTACAACCACTTGGGTATATACGTCATATCCAATCGCTTGGAAGCTCCGTCCATATCCCCTTGTTGCATAATCAAAGAAGCCGATTGAATGGTTCCAAAAAGAAAATAACCCACCAAAAGGATGATTCCAATTAATAAAATAGGAAAGGCATACCAAAAGCTATAGGTAGTGGCTAAAATTGTTCCCCCGATTAAGGTTAAGGCTATCAAGGCGAAACGAAGATATATATTGATTGTAAACATAGTCAGATTTGTTTTCTCAAAAGTACAAAGATACGGATTTTTAAGTTTGAATGGGAATTTTTTAATAGATTATCATCTCATTTTTTTCAATGCTTTTTCCATGTCAGTTACTCTTTCTTTCATCATCAAGTCATTGCTACTTAATGATTTTACAATTTCTAAGTAATGTTTTGCTTGTTTCTTATCTTTTTTGGTAAAATAAATATGAGCAATATTAAGTGCATTGAGTGCATTGTCACTAGGCGTTTTTAGTCCTAAATTATGAGCTATTTTTAATTGTTCTAAAGCATTGTCCAATTCTTTGACTTGTAAAAACAATAATCCTTTAGTGAAATGGTAATATGCTTTTTTTGATTTTATCAACCAATTGGGATTCCAAGTTCGATCCAATAAATCAGATGCCATTTCTGGTTGTCCACGTTTTAGTAAGTTAAATGCGAAAGTGGTATTTCCAAAGAAAAGTTCAACAATCAACATAAATAATGCAGATGCATAAAAATACAACGCAAGCGAAAGCCCTTCAGTGATTTGCATATATACTGCAACTCCTATCAAAAAAGCAATAATATAGGGTCTATATTTTATAAAAAACATAATGATAATTTTTATGGACTGCAAGATAATAAAGATTTGTGGATTCGTGATTTAAATCACTAAATTATAGTTGTGAACGGCTTATTTTTGCAACGAACTAAAATAATTAGATATGAATTTACATAATGCAATTCGACAAAACGATACAACAATAGTGGATGTTAGATCTCCACAAGAGTTTCGTGATGGACATGTTCCCAATGCCATCAATATTCCATTGGATGTAATCGAATACAGAATAGGAACGTTGCAAAACTTGAGTAAACCTGTCGTATTATGCTGTGCATCAGGGAATAGAAGTCATCAGGCGTATCAAAAATTGAGAGAGAAAGGCTGTCATGAAATCTATGATGGGGGTGCCTGGAGAGACGTGTATATTCATCAGATGTAGTTTGTTTGTGGCTTACTTTATTTGAGTGGATTTTACGAGTTTAGCCTAGTCAATTTTTTCAATCAAAAAATCATCTACCCAAATCACAGCATCATTGTCCCTCGAATTTGCCGTAATGCCAATTTCAATACTATTATACATTCCTTGAGTGCCCTGTTGGAAATACAATAAATCTTTGGGTAAAGTACGTTGTTGTACACTATCAATAATCAATTTACCATTCTGCCAAAGTTTTACTACTCCTTCTTTTTTTTGAGAAAGAAATACTTCCCAAACGACTTCTACCCATTGATTGCGTGGAAAGTCAATCGCTTGATTA
>CAZOHX010000118.1:0-7252 GCA_964579315.1 uncultured Saprospiraceae bacterium | reverse complement strand
TAAAATGAAATTTGCATGGCATTTTATCAAAAAAAAACATATCTTTGCAGCCATTTTTATTTTTTAACTAAATTATATACTTCAATATGAGACAATATGAAGTTACTTTCATCGTTGACCCAGTGCTGTCGGGCGATGAAATTAAGGCGACGGCAAAGACTTATGAGGATTTCCTCGTTAAGGAAGGCTGTGAAATCGTTAATGTTGACGAAATGGGCTTAAGACAGTTAATGTACCCAATCAACAAACGTACATCAGGTGTTTATTACTGTATCGAATTTAAAACAGAAACAGGCAAAATGATTGGCGACATGGAATTAGCATTCCGAAGAGATGCTCGTACAATGAGATTCTTGACTGTAAAATTGGATAAATATGGTGTTCAGTACAACCAAGACAAAAGAGATGGTAAAATAGGTAAAGCTAAAAAAACTGTTGAGCGTGAAGAAGCGAAGAAATCACGTGCGGAGAAAGAAGCAAAATCAGTAGCACCTCAGAAAGCTGAGGTTAAGAAAGCTGAACCAGTTGCTAAGGCAGAACCAGTAAAAGTGGCACCAGCTCCTAAAGTAGAAGCTTCTTCAAAGGAAGAAGAGTAAAATCCTTATTTGACAAAATTAAAAAAATAGAATTATGGCATCACGTGATGATATAAAATTTTTAAGTAACCCAAACATTGGGAAAGAGAACAAAAAATATTGCCGTTTCAAAAAATTCGGTATCAAGCATATTGATTATAAAGATCCAGATTTTTTATTGCAATTTATCAATGAGCAAGGTAAGATTTTACCTAGACGATTGACAGGTACATCTTTGAAATACCAAAGAAAAGTAGCAACTGCAGTAAAAAGAGCTCGACATTTGGCAATGTTGCCATTTACGACGGATGGTTTAAAATAATTAATCTTGTAAATTAATTTTTACAATCCTTAAATTTAATATAATTATGAAATTAATATTATTAGAAGATGTAGATAAGGTGGGATATAAGTATGATGTAGTAACTGTTAAAGACGGTTATGGCAGAAACTTCCTTATCCCACAAAAAAAAGGGCTTATTGCCAATGAAACAAACTTGAAAAGATTAGCAGATCTTAAAAATAGAGAAGAAAGAGCTCTTGAGAAAAGAATTGGTGAATTTCAAGAAATTGCAACTAAATTGGAAGGTCAAGTTCTTAAGATTGCTGCGAAGGCAGGTACAAGTGGAAAGATTTTTGGTAGTGTGACCAGTATCCAGATTTCCAAAGCATTGAAAGAGCAATTTGATGTAGAAGTTGAAAGACGACGAATTGTAATCCAAGGAGATGTTAAAAATCTTGGAGAATATGTTTGTAACTTGAACATGCATCCAAAAGTATCACCAGAATTGAAATTTGAAGTAGTTGCAGATTAATTTCTGTAGGAAATAATAGCAAAGCAAAATAAAAGCATTCGAGATACAATCTCGAATGCTTTTTTATTTATTGAAGACTACAAAAGACCTATTACTAAATTAATAAGCTTTAGCAAATAGTACTCTTTGGGTAGAAGGCTTACCTGTCAAAATACATTTGCCATCTTCCAAAGGATTATCGATCGGAATACACCGAATAGATGCTTTTGTCAATTCTCTTATTTTTAATTCTGTTTCAGTTGTACCATCCCAATGAGCCGAAATAAAACCACCTTTAGATTCCAAGACTTCTTTAAAGGTATCAAAATCATCGACTTTTGTGATGTGACTATCTCGATATGCTTTTGCTCTATTAAAGAGATTATCTTGAATGTCAACCAATAATTGTGCAACATAATTAGAGACCTCATCTATTGCAATGGAATTTTTTTCAAAAGTATCTCGTCTAGCAATTTCTACAATCCCTTTTTCCAAATCTCTTTTTCCAATCCCAATTCTTACAGGTACACCTTTCATTTCATATTCTGCAAATTTAAATCCAGGACGTTTTTTCTTATCCATATCATATTTGACAGAAATACCCTTTGCTTTGAGCTCTTCCATGATTTTATTTGCAACTAGGTCAATTTCTTCCCCTGGTTTAGGGATTGGAACAATGACTACTTGTAAAGGAGCCAGTTTGGGAGGAATGACCAAACCATTATCATCAGAGTGCGTCATGATTAATCCACCCATCAGCCGAGTAGATACGCCCCAAGATGTAGCCCATACGTACTGTTGTTTATTATTTTCATCACTAAATTTTACATCAAAAGCTTTTGCGAAATTCTGACCTAAAAAATGAGAAGTTCCAGATTGAAGTGCCTTGCCATCTTGCATTAGGGCTTCGATAGTATAAGTATCAACAGCACCTGCAAAACGCTCATTAGCTGTTTTTACACCACGAATTACAGGCATAGCCATGTACTCTTCGGCAAATTCAGCATAAACATCAAGCATTTGTCTTGCTTCAGCAATAGCTTCTTGAGAAGTGGTATGTGCCGTATGACCTTCTTGCCAAAGGAATTCGGCAGTTCTTAGAAATAAACGAGTTCTCATTTCCCAACGTACTACATTGGCCCATTGATTGACCAATAAAGGCAAATCACGGTAGGAACTAATCCAATCGCGATAGGTATTCCAAATAATAGTTTCTGAAGTAGGTCTAACAATCAATTCTTCTTCTAATTTAGCAGATGGATCAACTACGACTCCTTTTCCATTTGGATCATTCATCAATCTATGATGAGTGACGACTGCACACTCTTTAGCAAATCCTTCGACGTGTTCAGCTTCTTTACTTAAAAAGCTTTTTGGAATAAAAAGCGGAAAATAAGCATTGACATGACCCGTTTCTTTAAAACGTTTATCAAGTTGTGCTTGAATTTTCTCCCAGATTCCAAAACCATAAGGTTTAATGACCATACAGCCTCTGACCGCAGAATTATCTGCCAATTGAGCTTTTTTCACAATATCGTTATACCATTGTGAATAATTCTCATCTCTATTTGTAATAACTTTTCCCATGATTTAAGTAAGATTATATTGATTTTTATTCCTTAAAAAGGTAAAAAAACCATGATTTAAGACAGTTTAACTAAAATTATGTGTACTTTAAGTAAATTTTAACAAAATTTAAGCCACAAAAGTAGTAATTTAGTGTTGTAACTAAAAAGCAAGTTGCAATTATTCCAATAATAAAAATTTTTAAGATGAAAAATATTAGACTTCTTTCCCTATTCGCACTCATGCTTACCTTTGTTGTCAGCTCATTTGCTCAATATGATGATGTATATTATAATCCTGATGAAGATGATTATGTAGATGAATATTCTACATCTTCTACAGAATATGACGACGACGATACCTATGATAATGATGAATACGATGAATATGATGATAGTGATTATGATTTTTCTTATTCTTCACGAATTAGAAGATTTCACAGAAGATCAAGTATGGACTATTTCGCACCCTACTTTATAGATGTAGTCTATTATGATTCCTATTACTATAATCCATATTCAACTGTGACTATTTATAATGACTATAGTTGGAATCGCAGACATTGGAGACACTATAGAAGAAATAGATGGAACAGCTATTACCATCAATGGAATCATTGGGGATTTGGTCCAACAACAATCATAACTAGTTATGACCCTTGGTATAGTCCTTATTATGGATTTGGTTATCAAGATAATTTTTACAGCTATAATAGTTGTTATGATCCATATTATTATAATTATCGAGATTACAATCACCATCATTACAATGGCGGATACAACAACGGAGGATACAACAATGGTGGCAGCGGAAGTTCAAAGGGAAATTATGGACCACGTGGAAGACAGAAATCGCCCACGAATACACGTCCAGACAGAAGTATAGCATCTACGCCAGTTATCTTCAGCGGTAATCCAGTAAAAAAGACACCCGTAGGAAAAAATACAGTAGATAGAAGTCATAAAGCTAAAATAGGCAATTCAGGTAGAACGAGAATCGGTGAAAACGGATCTAACGGCAAAAATCCAGTCATTAGAAAGCCTAAGACAGATAGATCTAGTACACCCATAGTTAGAAAGCCTAGAACTACAAGAAAGCCTAGAACTACAAGAGATACTTATAAGGAAACAAAAACTATTAGGCATCCTAAAAGATTTGACCGTCCGTCTAGCAATACAAATGATAGCGTACGAAAAAGTAGAACTAGAACCAACACTAGAAGAAGTTCAGGTAATATGAATAATCGCCCAAAACGATCTCATATTAAACGTTCAAGAACATCAACTCCAAGGACATCAAGAATTTCTACTCCAAGACCATCAAGATCATATAGCAAGCCTAGTCGATCATCAAGGAGTTATAGTGCCCCTAAATCTAGCAGTAGAAGTTCAAGGATATCAACTCCAAGAACAACAAGAGCTCCTAGATCAAGAACTTCTACGCCCAAAAGTTCAAGTACACCAAGTCGTTCTCACAGAGGAAGATAAAAATGAGAAGAAAAGGTTTATGAAAAAGAGCCAAAAAGTTGATACAAATTAAAGAGATAGGATGGGTGTAAAGTACAACATTCATCCTATTTTTATGCCAAAATTACAACCACTAAAATTATAATATATATGAAAAAGCTACTAATTCTATGCATAAGTGTTCTTTTTACGAATATTAATAATGCCCAAAACTACAATGATGCTGCGAGATTTTCAGCTTTAAACCCAAGCTCTACGGCAAGATCATTAGGAACAGGCGGAGCGTTGGGTGCGATTGGAGCAGAATTTCTAACCTTGAGCACCAATCCTGCGGGAATAGGGATGTATCGTCATTCAGAATTTGTGATATCCCCAGGATTTCACTCCTATAAAGGCATATCTTCATTTGAAGGAAACGAAATGGATGCTAGGAAAAACAAACTCCATTTAGGAAACATAGGCATAGTATTTAATACCAATCATTCAGGTACATGGAAAAGTTTAAATTTTGGTATTGGTGTAAATCTTTTGAAAAAGTTTGATAGTAGGCTGAGCTATTCTGGAAAATCTCATCATTCCATAGTACAATCCATGATTGAGCATATCAATGGAAAAGCAGAAAAAGATTTTTATTTTTATGATGAGCAATTAGTTTGGGATGCTCAAGCAATTTTTCCGAAGTTTGGGCAAACCAATGAATATGGTTCTGATTTTGATAATTTGCCAGATGATGCAAAGATAGATATAAACGAAAATGTTTGGAATTATGGGCATGTTCGTGAATTAGTTTTTGGTTTTGGAGGTAACTATGATGGTAAATTGATGCTTGGAGGAAGTATCGGAGTTCCTTTTGCAACTTTTAGACAAATCAGAAGAATGAATGAAGAGGATACCGCCGATGTAGTTCCATCTTTTAATAATTTAAAAATGGAACAAGACATAACTTCTGCAGGAATTGGTATCAATGCAAAATTTGGAATTATTTATAAACCCATTCAATCCATACGGATAGGACTTGCAATGCATACGCCCACCTTATATGCCATGAAAGACAATTTTTCAAGAAACCTAGAATATAATTTTACATTTGATGGATCGACCACGTCAAATAGTGCAAAAACAGGGTCAAGTTCTTTTGATTATAAACTAAATACGCCATGGAAAGTGGCAGGTAGTTTTGGATTTGTAGCACCCAAAATCGGTATCTTTAGTGCAGATGTAGAGTGGGTAGATTATGCCAATAGTTATTTTGAATATGATTCAGAATATTCAACGCAAGAATCAAAAGCAAATATAGGAATAGAAGATCATTTGGTATCAAATATAAATTTAAGATTGGGTGCTGATATAGGAACGAAAGAATTTAGGTTTAGAGCGGGGTATGGACTATTAGGAGCCCCCATAAAAGATGTGAAGAGCACACAGAATTTTAGTTTAGGAGTAGGAATTGTACAAGAGAACTATTTTATTGATATGGCATTTCAAAAAACATTTAGTAAATCTCAATATTCTCCCTACACGATTGGCGGAGAAAATTTAATAAATGTGGCAATAGATGAAAATATAAGTAAATTGCTTTTGACGGTGGGATTTAAGTTTTAAGGCTTAATTTTTGCAGTAAAAAAATGGAACAAACTTTATCAATAGCTTATTTGTTAAATCAGATAAGTTATTGGCATATAAAATACCCTCATATGAAAGCATACTTTTCATTTCTAATATTATTTATAAGCATACTAAATGTAAATGCTCAACAAATTGATGAACGCAAGATTGTAGAAACTAAATGGAGATATACTTATACGCTACATGTAGGTTCAAATACTATTTTGCATCAAGCAGATAAGAACTATGATTTTTTCATTCATTTCAAATACGATTATACCTATGAACAATTTTTGAATGGAAAAATGACAGATGGAGTGTGGAGCTTAAATGGTTCTGATTTATTTTATCAATTTAAACATATTAGTAAATTTAGCATTAAAGAAATTAATAATAAAAAGCTAGTTTTAGGATTTACCCAACCTACTAGCAAGGGATTTTATGAGTATCATTTTGTAAAAGTATCCTCAGCAGATGCTCCATTTATAAAACCCCCAAATGAATTGCCAGATGTCAATGTAGAAGCAGATATTTCACGAAAACAAAAGCGAAAACATTGGTGGTCTATTTTTTCAAAAAAGGGGGATGAAAATGATCGTCAAGAAGAAATAGTCACTTCGGATAAGAAAAAGCCACTTTTTATCAGTTTCGAATTAATAGGAGGGGGATATTATGGAGGCATTGATCCTGTATTGCGAGATTATGTTCAAATCAAAAATACAGGACGATTAATTAAAGAGTTTAAAAGTGTACACAAAGGATTAGTCGTCACCAAAAAGTATATCCCAAGAGATGAATTAGAAAAATTTGCAGAGTTTGTTTTAGCACAAAAGGTTTTTGAATTGAATCGAATGTATGATTGCTCGGACAGTGTATGTCAAAAAAGGAAACACACCAAGCCTATCCCAATCCCTTTGCGATTAGTCATAGCCATTGGACAGCGAAAAAAAGTAATTACCATTAGTATCTGGGGCAAAGATGAAAGAGGCATTCAGTATGTAGATTATCCACCCGTATTGGATGAAATTATTTCCACCATCCAAAAAATGGCGAATCGTTTGGAAAGTTAAACTTTAACATTTTTTCAAATAGTACAATAATTCTGTGAAAGCAATTTTTAATGCAACTATGATTGGAAATATCCGTTTTTTCAATCAATCGTTATATTTTAGATTTGAAAGACACTTCTATTAAAAACTTAGTCTTTTTTTTAAATAAAAATGCCGTAATTTGAGCAGAAATTAGT
>CAZOHX010000117.1:0-7257 GCA_964579315.1 uncultured Saprospiraceae bacterium | reverse complement strand
TATTAATATTAAAAGTGTTAATTTATCAATAGGGTATCTTATTTTGAATAAATAAGTAAATTTAACAAGTGTGTGACAAAATGTGGAAATATAGGATAGTGTCGCAGTTACGCTGCTAGTTTTCTATCCATCGCCCGTTGGGCTATGGATAGTGCCGTGGCTCTGCCACTTTTCTGTTTAGGGTGGTAATGGAATTTTGTAAATCTCCCACTGAATTAACCATACCCCACGATCATTTCATAGGTAATTTCAAAAATAGCACCCCTCCACTTCGACATGCTTTCCTAAGAAAGCTCTATGAATACTATCAATCCAAGCATAAATCCAAAAAAAATCATAACTTTACATCTTCCATGCCGTTTTTCATTCTTACCCAATTGCAACACAAACACAATAAACATGAAAAACATATTGCTTATTTTTCTATTTTCGGTATTTACTTTTAGTGCTATCGCACAAGTAAACTACACCGCAAATAACCAAGTAACCCCATACGCTGGATTTTTCAGACCAGGTATCAATTTAGGATATTATCCGCCCTACGATGATGCCGATTTAGGCAATATAGCCGCAGGAAATCCCACATTAGGTATTTCTGGAATTGGAGCAAGAGCCACAAGACCAGGATTTTCAGACTGGTACACTACTTATTATGGATTTGATACCCATGTGGACATTTTTAAAAATTACCAGCAATTAGGGATGAAGGATTTAACTTGTATTGTTGGATTCCCTGCCGATGAACACCGAGACACTAAAAGTTATTGTTCAGATGGAACTAGATCTGAAATGTTTGCCAATCTATATACCCCAATTTGGGATAATGGGGCAAATGGCACTCCATACAATGATGAGAATTACCTAGCGGCATATATGTACAAACTCGTCACTAGCTATAAAGATTATGTAAAATTTTGGGAAATTTGGAACGAACCAGGCTTTGATCACTCTGGAGATCTAGGTTGGAGACCCAAGGGCTCACCAGGCAATTGGTTTGACAACGATCCCGATCCATGTGCTAACCATACGAAAGCACCTGTTCAGCATTTTATAAGAACATTAAGAATTTGTTATGACATTATCAAAACCATTGACCCAGATGCTTACGTGGCATTATCGGGGGTAGGATATGAAAGTTTTTTGGATGCTGTATTAAGAAATACGGACAATCCAGATGCAGGACAAGTGACTAGTGAATATCCATTAAAAGGTGGAGCATATTTTGATGTTATGGGATTTCATACCTACCCTGATATAGATGGAAGTGTCAAAAAATGGAATCCAAGTACCAGTGATTGGGATTATAATAGAAATTCTGATGCTGCTGCACAAGGGATTGTCCATCGAAAACGCACCTATGAAAACCGATTAGCACAATACGGATACGATGGTAATACTTATCCTAAAAAAGAATGGATTTGTACAGAAATGAATGCCCCAAGAGTAAAATTTGATGAAAAATCAATGGCAAGTGAAGCATCTCAAATCAATTATATCATCAAGGGAATAGTCAATGCAATGAAAATCCATCTACGACAAATACACCCCTATCAATTAGCCGATACTAAAAAGATTCCAGAAGCTAGAGATGAATTTGATTTAATGGGTATGTACCTCAATATGGAAGATACTCAACCCTACCAGCAATTGGTGAAAACCAAAGAAGGCATTGCTTATAAAACCGTTTCAGATTTTGTTTTTGGCACTAGATTTAATCCCGTAAAGACCACCGCAATGTCACTCCCCAACACCTTAGACGGAATTGCCTTATATGACGAAGCTAAAAAACATTTTAAATACATCATTTGGGCAAAAACAACGGCTGATTTGAGTGAAGAAGCAACTGGAGTTTATAATTTTCCATCCAATTTTGGAATTGTCAGTCTAAAAAAACAAAATTGGAATTTTTCGGAAACACAACAACAAGAAGATTTGAATCCATCCATGATTCAGCTCTCTGGACGCCCCATTTTTTTGGAAGAAAATGAAGTCAATACAGTAAGTGTACTCACCGTCCACTGCCCCAACAACATAGAAGTTACTTTACCCAAAGGTGAAAATCAAATCCCTGTAGAATGGCCCAACATAGGGGCATCCACCACTTGTCCCAACTTTTTAATCAATTTTGAGCAATTAGAAGGACCATCATCAGGCTCTGTATTCACAGAAGGCGTACATACCATCACTTTTAAAATATCCGACTCCTGTGAAAATCAAGATACTTGTAGTTTTACCGTAACGGTGAATCCACCAGACACAGAAGAGTTAACCGTTCATTGTCACGAAGATATTCATGCGACTATTCCTATAAATGCATCAACCGTAAATGTAAATTGGGATGCCCCAACAGCAACGACCACTTGTCCAAACAGCCAAATCATGATTTCACAACAAGCAGGATTTCCATCAGGAACAGCATTTCACGAAGGAGAATATACAGTTTCTTACAAAATCAAGGATGATTGTAATGAAGCCTATTGCGATTTTAAAATATACGTTACCAAATCTACCATTCAAGGGGAAATTTCTATGAATTGCCCCAGTGATATGGATGTTACCATCCATACGCTTGACACGAGCATCGTCGTTACATGGGAAGAACCAACTGCATCATCTACCTGTCCAGCATCCAATATACAGATTACTCAAATACAAGGTCTTCCATCAGGGTCTGCATTTCCCATTGGAGAACATGCCATCACTTATCAATTTATAGATGATTGTGACCAAAAGACCTGTAATTTTACCATTAAGGTCATTCAAAATATTTCTGGTGAATTATCAGTTGATTGCCCCGATGATATGGAATTTCTGATTCCAAAAGGAAATGATTCTACGATTGTAATCACATGGGATGAGCCCGTCGTTCAATCTTCCTGTGCATCATCCAATATTGTTTTAAACCAAACGAAAGGGCTTCCTTCTGGATCCGCATTTTCGATTGGAGCCCACACCATTGAGTATCATTTCAAAGATGCATGCGATGAAAAGACTTGTAGTTTTTTAATTACTGTGACTAAGGCAACTGCTGTTCGTGGTATCACACTTTCTCAAATAAAATTGACACCAAATCCAGCTCATCATTATATTGCCATACAACTTAATTCAAGTACTTTTCAAAATCATCATTTAAAAATATTCAATATTCATGGACAATTAATTCAATCTGAAACGATGAATTTTTATTTAGGAAATAATATTAAAAAAATAAATCTTGAAAGTTTACCCAATGGAGTATATTTTCTTAAGATTGAGAACATGGTTTTTCGTTTTGTTAAAATGTAGTTGAATAAGAATAGAATGTGTGATAAAATGTGGCGACCTACTAATTAGGTCATAAAAAAACAAAAAACGCCTTTGCTATATAAATCTTGTATCCTAAAACAAAAACAGAAATAAATTACAAGAAAATAGGTGAATAGTGAAAATAAATTCGTGTATTTTATTTGTCGAAGTTATTTTATTTTGCTATATTTGCAACGATAATTGGAGCCCAGCAACCAAGTAAAAAAACGGGGCGAAACCGAAAAGCCACATGAGTAGGAAACGAAAAACTAAAACAAATGGAGTATTTTAAATTGGCATTAAAAAAATATGCAGAATTTGATGGTCGATCTACCAAAAGCGAATATTGGTACTTTGTCCTATTTCAAGTAATTATTTCACTAGTTCTCATAGTTTTAATGGCACTTACAAATTCTAGTATATTTCTACTTATACAACAAGTTTTCTCATTAGCAATGCTCATACCAGGTCTTGCTGTAAGTGTAAGAAGACTACATGATGTAGGGAAAAGTGGATGGATGCTGTTGCTATCACTAATCCCATTAGCAGGAGCCATTTACTTAATTGTTCTTTTTGCAACAAAAAGCGATCCAGGAGACAACGCCTATGGACCAAATCCTAATCATGAGATTTCATCTGATTTGGTTTAGGAAAGATTATTGATATCGAAATATTTAAAAAAGTGGTTGATCTTATAGATTGACCACTTTTTTATTTTTCAATTAAAAATTAATTTCACACAACCATACGTTTCAAACTCAAAAAAATAATACCTTAGCACAAAAATAAAGCAACGTGTTATTCTTATTCAGAACCAATCAATTTTTATTAAGTATCTTTTTGATAATCTATGCCATTATCCTAAGATATGCTTTTTTTATAAATGAACACATAGAAAATGCACTTCCCAAAGGGATATTAAGTGAATGGACATATCATACAATTGACCCAAAAAGTACACTTGCAGGAGTTATATCCATCATTTTGATTGCCATTCAAGCGATTATTATCAATCAAATGATAAACGAATTTAGGATGGCAAAACAAATCACCCTATTTCCTGGATTATTCTACATTTTATTTGGAAGTTTTGGAATAGGGCTTCTCCCCTTCTCATCTGGATTAATCGCCAATACTTTTATTTTAATGGGAATTTTCCAATTGATGCGTGTATATAAAGAACATAGTGCCGCTGGAAATATTTTTAATGTAGGATTTTTAATCAGTATCTCCAGTCTATTTCATTTTGGGTATTTCATTTTCATACTACTAGCTTTATTCGGACTAAATATTCTAAGGGGATTTCGATTTAAAGAGATTATCATATTGCTTTTTGGATTACTTACTCCATACTATTTGATGGGAGTATATGCCTATTGGAATGATTTTCTTCCTTTATTCTATGAGCAACAATTTTCTCATGTTGGATTTCTTGATTTCGATATACAATGGAATTATAATACAATAGCCTCTTTTTCTTTATTCGGCATTCTTGGTGTAATTGCCTTAATTAATTTTTCAAAATACAATCTATCCAAACGGATGCATGCTAGAAAAAATATTGAAATCATTTTTTTGGCTATTATTTTCACCATTTTGATGATCTTTTTACAAAAAAATATCACTGTGGATGACTTAATCACCCTTGCCCCATATCTAGGCATCTTACTTTCGTTCAATTTTGTAAATATGGATAGGAGCTGGGCGGAATTATTTCATGGGATTATTTTTATTGGGGCATTGGTGCTGCAATATTTATATTTATTTGGATATTGAAGGAATAGTTGAGCAGGAGAGTCGATTGTCTTAGTGACAATCTTGTTGAGAAGTGGAGTGAGTTAGAAATGAGACTAGAGACTGTTCACCAACTCATTGGGCTAGTACATTCTCAACATCTCCCCTAGATTTTGCTTAGGCAAAATCGTCTCCCCTTCTCCACTTTTCAAGTAAAAAATATCATCTATCAGATTCACTTTCATATAAAAAAGTTATCTTTGCCACTCAACCATACAACAATCAATTATGAAATTCGGAGTAGTAGTATTTCCAGGATCCAATTGCGATCACGATATGTATCATGTATTCAGCGAAGTACTCGGTCAAGAAACCGTAGAACTATGGCATAAAGATACAGATTTAAAAGGATTGACAAAAGATGATTGTATCATTATACCTGGCGGATTTTCGTATGGAGACTATCTTCGGTCAGGAGCTATTGCCAAATTGTCTCCCATTATGAAATCTGTTTCTGAACATGCCGCAAAAGGAGGATATGTATTCGGAATATGCAATGGATTTCAAATCTTATGTGAAGCAGGATTATTACCTGGTGTTTTGCTTCAAAATGCAGGACAAAAATTTATTTGCAAAAATATCTATTTAAAAACAACCACTGAAAAATCTGCACTTACGCAAAAACTCGATACCAACACATCCATAAAAATACCTATCGCACATGCAGATGGTCGATATTACATAGATGATGCGGGATTAGAAAATTTGGTTAAAAATGATCAAATTATCTTTCAATATGCGACGGAATCCAATGAATTATCCGATGATGCAAATCCAAATGGTTCTATTTCTAATATTGCAGGCATTTGCAATAAGGGACGAAATGTGTTTGGCATGATGCCGCATCCTGAACGTGCTTCGGAGGATGTACATGGAAATTTAGATGGATTGGGGATGTTGGAGTCTTTGGTTTTGGGGTAGATTATTGGAAGACTTTTTCGCCTAACGAAAAGGATGAGTTGCGTTATATAGATAACAATTGTGGACTTACGAAAAGAATGTGTGATTTTGGGTATTGGAATTCATTAAAAAGGAGATGAACAACAAAAACACATTGGACGACAGCAAAATTAGAACTTTTCATATCTTTGTAATTCAAAAAATACACAATGAGTAAATCAAACCTATTAGATACCAAGACGCTTGCTTTCAATGACATAATTGGAAATGGGAAAATTTATACAGTACCTCAATTTCAAAGAGATTACTCTTGGGATCAAGACAATTGGGAAGATCTATGGAATGATATTTTAAATATTTATGAAGAAAACAACTCGCATTATATGGGAGCAATTGTACTTCAGAATAATGGAAATGCTCATTTTCAAATCATAGATGGACAACAAAGATTTACAACATTAAGCATTATTAGTTTAGCTATAATCTCCAAAATAAAAGAATTAGCTACAAACAATATTGATAAAGAAAGAAATGAAGAAAGAGTAGAGTTGCTAATAAAAGATTATTTAGGTCAAAAAGATTCTGTTTCATTAAAATATTCAAGTAAATTATTTTTGAATGAAAATAATGATGGTTTTTATCAACAACGTCTTCTTAATTTTAGAGAGCCTGTAAATTACAATAAACTAATCGACTCCGATAAGCTTTTGTGGGATAGTTACCAATTTTACATTAAACGTGTTAATGAATTGTATGAAAAATTAAATAGTGGAGAAAAATTAGCATCTTTTCTAAAAGATGTTATAGGTAAGAACTTATTATTTATCCAAATTACTGTAGAAGATGAATTAAACGCTTATACTGTTTTTGAAACATTAAATTCAAGAGGTGTAGAATTAACTTCTACTGATCTATTAAAAAACTACCTTTTTTCACTAGTAGCAAAAAGCCCTACCGATTTAAATCAAGTAAAAAGTCAATGGAAAAAAATCATTGAAATTATCGGACTCAAAAATTTCCCTGTATTTTTAAGACATTATCTTAATGGTAGAATGAAATTAATTAGTAAAGAGTATTTGTTTAAGGCAATTAAACAAATTGTCAAAACTGATGAAAATGTCTTTACCTTACTAGATAATCTTGAAGGTTCTGCATATATTTATATGGCCCTTGGCAACCCAAATGATGATTTTTGGAAAGGAGAAAAAGAATTAATTGAAGCAATAAATGCTTTGAAGTTATTTAGAGTAACCCAAAACAAATCTTTGTTAATGGTTT
>CAZOHX010000116.1:0-7283 GCA_964579315.1 uncultured Saprospiraceae bacterium | reverse complement strand
ATCTAGCAAAGATTTAACCGCCATTTCTGGTGTCAATCCTATTTCTAACAAATCTAAGCCCCGTGGACCAAACGATGGATTGATAAAAGATTGTGTCGCAACCACTCCAACACCTGCACGTCCCCAAGCGACCAATGAGCCTACTGCGAACCAATGGGATTGTACGGCTACGCCCATCTCTCCCGTCACGGTATCTCTCGCAACTATGGAATAGGTATGTGCAAATGGATTCTTCTTTGAGTACATTTGTGCTTTCATGGTGGTGAAGGTTGTCATGATTAGTAGGAAAAATATTGGTTTCATCTGCTATTTCTTTTAATTATTAACTCATTACTCTTGCAGAATTTCAATTCCTAATTCTCAATTCCTAATTCTTAATTCTCAATTCCTGATATTCTTTCAAAAGTTGCTTCGCCAAGTCTTTAACTTGATATGAAAATTCCTTATTTAAAATCCAATTGTAGTACTGTCTATCTTTGTAAAGCACTTCTCCCACAGGTTGATTTACATATTTCCCAAAATTGAAAACGACAACACCATCTGCATTATATTTTAATCGTTGTGTTGCATCAATGGTCTTGAAATCATTGGTAAAATGGTGTAAAGCAGCTACGTCATTTCTCACTGGATTGGGAACTATTTCATCATTGCCATCTATAAAATCAACCCCTTCATATCGCTCCAATTGACCTTTCAAAACATCTACAGTTGCTCTTACATCTGCCAAGGCATCATGGGCATTAATCAACTCTTTACCTGTATAATATTTCAATGCCGCTTTTAGGGTTCTTGGCTCCATTTTATAGAATATTCGCTGTACGTCGATCGTCTTTCGCTTGGTCATATCCAATGGTTTTCCAACACGGGCAAATTCTTCCAAGAGCATAGGGATATCAAATCTATTGGAATTATAACCCACCAAATCAGCATCACCTATAAAACGATGCAACTCATCTGCAATTAGGTTGAAAGTGGGCTTGTTGGCAACGTCTTTCGGAGTAATTCCATGAACAGCCATCGCTTCTGGGGATATTAAAATCCCTGGATTGACCAACATGTTCACTTGCTCAGGTTCATGACCATCCGCTCTATATTTAATCATTGCAATTTGCATAATTCGATCACGAATTACATTCAATCCTGTCGCTTCTAAATCAAAGAAAATCAGGTCATTTTTAAGGTTAAACTCCATAGTAGATTTTGTAAACTGGTTAAATAGTTATATTTTGGTAAACTTACTCTGTTCATTTCATAGTTTCATCATCTTTTAGCAAAAACTTTTTGACACCATCCGTAAATTTCGTTTTTAATTCACCATTTTCGTCAACATAGATCAAATAAGCTTCTATTCCTTTTGTTTTCTCCGCCAATTGAATAGCCTTTTCCAATCCCATTGCCATAAAAGCTGTAGCATAAGCATCGGCGGTCATACAATCGTCTGTGATAACGGATGCCCCTAGCAAATTGCTACGCTCTGGAAAACCTGTCATCGGATTGATAATATGACTAAATTTTTGACCATTAGATTCATAAAAAATACGATAATTTCCTGATGTGGCAATGGCTTTATTTTTCAACTCCACCACCGAAAATACATCGGTGTAAGCAGCATTTTCTTTGGGCATACTGATTCCAATATTCCAAGGAGAATTTCTCGGTGACAATCCTTTAGCTAAATCTTCTCCACCAATATCAATTACGAAATCATTTACACCTTTTGATACTAACAAACGTCCAATTTCATCTACGCCATACCCTTTTGCTAGGGAACTAAAATCGAGTTGTGCTGTAGGAGATGGTTTATAAATCACAAAACTGTCTTTTCCTTGCTTCAATTTCCATTTATACAATCCCATATCCTGCATGAGAGATTTGATTTTCACACTATCAATATCCGTTACTTTTCTCTTTTCGGTATATCCAAATCCCCAATAATTGACAATCGGCATAATCGAAACATCTAAATAATGATTGGTTTTTTCGTAAATTTCTTTGGCTTTCAAATAATTATCTAAGAAATAATGATGTGTATTGGAAATCATCAAAGAATCTTTTGCTTGATTTACTTTTGAAATGATAGATGTTTTGATATAAGTTGATACTTCATTATTCAATTCTATCAACCGTTGATCTATCTCTTTTTTGAAATCTTTGTTTAAAATATCTTTATAGGTAATCGAATAGGTCGTCCCCATTGTTTCCCCATGTATTTTTCGGTAGGCAACGGTCTTTTTTTGTGAATCAGAGCAACTCACTAATATAAAAATAAGCCCTATCAAGTATCCTTTTTTCATCATTTCTCAAAGAACGATATTTTTTTACACAATTTTACGAAATATTCAGAAACTCTCCCCTTTTTCAGCCTGAAAAACTATTTTTGCAAAAAAAGACTCAAATATAAAATGAAATATAAAAGACTAAGTATCGATGAATTGGCAAGTTTAGAAAAAACTTTTGTACGTTTTCTGGCTACACAATCTATCACAGGAGAAGATTGGATTAAAATAAAAGATAAAGATACGGCTAGAATGAATGAATTAATCGATCAATTTTCGGATTTGATTACAGAACAAACCCTAAACAATATCGAACATCTCATCTTTTTTAGTGACAAACAACTATTCTTATTCCATTGTGAAGAAAAATTCATTCATTTGATTATTGTCAAACACGATATAAAAATCGACCCAAATGTCGATACAGAACAGCTTCTTTCTAAATTAAAAAAAGTAGGAAAGATTCAAACTAAACAGACTAAAGATTATCAGCCTGATAGAAATACCGAGTTATTCAAAATGATTGAAAGTGGTGCACGTATTGTAGATGATGAGTTGTATAATGCCTTTCAATAACGTTTAAAACTTATTTTTTGGAATTTTTACCAAATATTTTTTCCCTTTTGCATTGGTCAATTTTGTAGAAATAATCCAAGGGTTGTAGATCTTCAACATCCGATAACTAATTCCATTTTGATTGGCAAAATCTCCCCAATTTTCTACGGTTTTTTCAACAGATAAATAAACAAAATCATCTAAGGGTTTATATAAACTTTTTGGATCTACTTGAAAACCATAATTTTCTGGATGTGTCATCAATTCTTTTATAGCAACCAATCTAAAATAATACCGCATGGTCTCTTGATTTAGATTCAAGTCGAATAAATTGGTTTGTTTTTGCAATTTCATGTTTTTACTTAGACCGCCGCCGCCCATGTTATAAGCTGCTGCCGCCAATGACCAAGTTCCAAATCTATTTTTCAATTTCAATAACATATCACAAGCAGCTTGTGTTGCTTTTTCTACATGATAGCGTTCATCAATTTCGTGTGTAATCTGCAAATGGTATTCTTTTCCCGTACCTTTCATAAATTGCCACAATCCTTTTGCCCCTGCTGGAGAAGTGACATTTCGCAAACCGCTTTCTGCTACTGCCAAATATTTAAAATCATCTGGAACTCCATTTTGAGCGAGAATAGGCTCTATCATCGGAAAATATCGATGGGCCAATTTTAAATACGAAAGTGTCTTTGAATGCCAATAAGTACCCCTTAACAATTCTCGATCCAAACGTTCCATTACATCAAACTGCTCCATAGGTACCCGTTCTTCCGCAAAGAAAAACGCTTTCTTTGAATAATCGACAGGCTTGATGACTTGCGGTAAAATATTGGAATCCAATTCTTGCTTATTTTTAACATCCAAGGTATCTGTTGAAAAAGAACCAAATAAAGCAAAAGATAAAAATCCTGATACGATGAGTACGTATGATGAAATAATTTTAAAATGCATGGGTATTAATTTTTATTATTTTTGATTTTGAAACAAATATTATCCCAAAATCATCCTATTAGTGTTTCAGTCTTTCATTATAAACGTGGTTTTTTGAAAATAGGTACAGTTGAGCACGCTTCCCCGTACATAATTGATTTTGCATATGGTTTTAATTGCTTTGAAATTTCTAAATATGCCGCAGCATCCACATTTCGTTTTCCACATCCTTTTACGATGATTCGCCGATCTTGATACTGTGAGAAATCCATTTTATCTAAAGAACGTAGTAGGTCAACAAAATAATACTGGCTTTCCGTTCCCACAAATACATCTTTAACATATTTTTGAGCTTTTACTGCGATAAGCATGTATGCCCATTTTGGAATAATGGCATCAACAGAACACTGTACTAAAAGTACTTTATCTTGATATTGAGACCAATCATATTCATCTAAATCAGCCCGAAATTCTTTTTCTTTAAGAATCATCTCCATAAAAAGAAATGCTTTTATATCCAAAATGGCAATTTCATCATTTGGAAGCAGTTGCTCTAAATCAATATTGACCAAGCCACTTGATGCTACTCTATTGACCAATGGTTTGTTTGAATCCATATTTATATTATTTTATCACGACCTTGTGTTAATAACTCGAACAAAGGGCAGTATCAAAAGGTTTTTAATCGTTATCGTTATCGAATGTTTCTTTTGGAGATAAATCATCTTCATTTTCGGGTGAATTCTCATTTATCTCAGGATTTGGCTCAATAGTTTCATGCTCATCCACTCCTTCATTTATTGACTTTTCGATGGTCTCTTCGATGGGTGCGGGTTCTCCTATCGTATTATCAACATCTTTAAAATCTTTTGGTTTGGGCAATTCTGTCAAATCTTTCAAACCAAAATAATCCATAAATTTACTTCCCGTTCCATACAAAAGAGGACGTCCAGGACCATCGCTACGTCCTGTAATCGCTACCAATTCTTTCTCCAACAATTTTTTCATAGCATAGTCACAGGATACACCCCTTATTTTTTCAATTTCACTACGAATAATGGGTTGTTTGTAAGCTATAATCGAAAGCGTTTCTATAGCGGATCTTGACAATCTTTTTTTGGTAATTTGCTTTAAAAAAGTGCCTACTACATTATGATATACCCCCTTGGTTAGAAATTGAAAACCTTGTGATATTTCTACCAATTCAAAAGAAAAATCTTCACTTACATATTTCTTTTTTAAATTTTCAATAGATGCCAATAAATCATCCTTTTTAAATTTCGTCTCAAAAACTTCTTCAAGACAAGATTTGATTTGTGGCAAAGTAATAGGCTCTTTGGCCGTAAAAATCAAACTTTCAATATTTTGCTCTAAGTATTTCACTGTTTTAGGTTGAAAATTAAATATTATTTTACACTGATTGCGAAAATACGGTCTTTTTTTGGTAAAAATTGGATTTTGGTAAAAATTTGATGTAATATTATTCTTTGAATACAACAAATTTCAAAAATGAACGCAAAAGAGAAAAAGGAATTAAAAACAAAAATTCTCGATAGAATAGCCCAAACAGAGCAAGAAATCATCCATCTAGAAGAAAATACAAAACCCATTGCACCAGAAAATGCTATCGGTAGAGTAAGCCGAATGGATGCTATCAATAACAAAAGCGTTGCAGAAGCAACCTTGCGTTCTGCTCAAAGAAAAATTAGTAAATTAAAAATAGCATTGTCTAAAATTGACCAACCTGGTTTTGGAAGTTGCGAAACCTGTAATCGTCCCATTCAGATAGCAAGACTAATGTTCATTCCTGAAAGTACAAAATGTATGCACTGTGCCAAATGATTAATTAATTAATTAATTAACAGATACCTGTCATAGGCTACTATAATTTGATGTAAGAGTTTATAAGTTTAAAGAAGAAGTTTCTCACAGGTTTCCGTATTTGAAATTTTATAATCGCTCCCATTCAAATCCAATAATATTTCGCTTTTCACGACTAAATTCTATCCCAATTAGATATATTTCGGAAAAATTTACATATTTGTCATAATAACGCTTTTCTTTGATTTGTCTCAACGCATCCCCTGTGGGTTGTTCTCTCAACTTAAATTCAATCACAAAAACCATATCATCATGTTTCATCGTCAAGTCAATACGCCCAAGATTGGTCGTATCTTCGGGTATAATATCCATCCCCAAACTTGCAAGATAAGCATACACGACACTTGCGTAATAACCTTCGTATTCAAGTATATCATTCTTGGTGAAATTGTGATAAGGAATGGTCGAAAAAAGAGCCTGCAATGCATCTCTAAATCCAGAGATATTACCAGATAAGAGTGTATTGAGTAAACTCTTTTGTTGTGCCAATTTCTCATGAGTTTGCTCAGTCAAATAGGTAATAAAAAGACTATTTAACGACAACTGAATTTCCTTATTGGGAATACCCAAACGATATTCTATACCCATAAGATGCTCACTCTTTGCTTTTATTGTCAAATATCCCGTTTGCCAAAGCAATGACACCAATTCTATTTTTTCTACATCAAAGGCATCTAATACTTCTTCTGTTACATAAAGATTTTCCAAACTTGGGATAAAGTAATTTTTTGTTTGGAGCATTTCAATAAGAAAACTAGGATTTCCCGTTGACCACCAATAATTTTTATAGGTAAACTTATTTGAAATAAACAATAATATATCAAATGGATTATATACCTTTTCACCAAAATAGTTGTAGCCATTATACCATTTTTGTACTTTATTTACGTCCGCACCCTTTAGAAGATTTTTGAATACTGTCAATAAATCCTTATGGGTATAGCCACAAATATTACCATAATCAGCATTCAAAGTTATGTCTTCTAAATTATTTAGCCCACTGAATAAGTTTATTTTAGAAAATTTACTGACTCCTGTTATGAAAACTAAACGAATAAATGCATCATTATCTTTAATAATAGAAAAGAAATCTTTCATTTCATCTCTCATCTCTCGTGCCAACGATGAATTTGTAATATTGTCTAGAATGGGTTTATCGTATTCATCAATAAGAATGACTACCTTTTGGTTATACTTTTGATATGACTTTAGAATTAATTCTTGAAAACACTTAACTGGATTGTTTGATGTACATTTGATAGACAAATCATCTTCCGTCTTTTCAAGAATCCACCTTAATCTATCCTGTAACTCCTCAATATTTTTAATTGCTCCAGACCCTAGACTTATTCTAAGAACGGGGTGGGGTGTTTGCCAATTCCATTTATCATAAATATAAAGACCTTTAAATAAAGATTTGTTACATTCAAAAATTTCTTTTAATGTATCTAAAAATAAACTTTTGCCAAAGCGGCGAGGACGAGAGAGAAAATAATATTTTCCAGAAGTAATTAACCGATGAGCAAAACTAGTTTTATCAACATAAACGTATCCTTCTTCTATAATCTCGGTTAATGTTTGTATCCCGATGGGCAACTTTTTCATGACCTACTTTTACTTTTGAAAATCTAAGTT
>CAZOHX010000115.1:4136-7332 GCA_964579315.1 uncultured Saprospiraceae bacterium | reverse complement strand
ATTCCAGAATTGTCAAAGTCATTGGCACTTTCGTTGGTTCTTCCGTACTTGCCAATAATATCTGTCAATCCAGAAACTCTAGTATTGAGAGATGCCTGACCATTGATATGGATACCCACCCAATCACCTGGAGCGGGATTTCCTGTTAATTTCTTAATGCTGGTAAAAACAATGGGATCTGTGGGGTTTCCTTCAGCGGAAATCACTTTTCCACGGCTGACGATTAATCCACTAGATTGATCGGTATCGACATAAAAAAGACTTCCTGCTTCAATGGATAAATTTGCATTGACAAATAGATATCCAGAGATAAGATATTTATAGGGATTGGTGAGTTCTAAATCTTGATTGATAATCCCAGAAATTTTTTTCAATTTTACCTCATTAATTGTGGTATCTACAATTGAGAAAGTTAATTTGGGGTCGGGGATTAGAACTGTTTTTTTTTCGCAAGAACTCAAAAATAATGCAAAAAAAAGTGTAATCGGAATAAAGTAGTACGTGCTGTTTTTCATAATTTAATTATTTCGAGTATGTAAATTTAATTTCATGTGTTGATCCAAAATATGCATTTACTGCATTCAAATGACTGTTAAATCCATATCCAATTTTCATCATATTATCGGAATAGTTTCCTGTATTGATGATAAAACCTGCTTCAATATGTAGATTCTTTGCATTTGAGCCACCAATTCCAAACCAAAATTTCTCTTGAACTTCATAATTGATTAGCCCCTCAATCAAAATAGGTAATCCATTGATATACCGTATTCCAAGAGAGGGTTCAAACCAACTACTGTTCGATAGTTTATATGTGCTGCTAATATTTGAATAATAATGTTGTGTTTTATGAATATTAAAATCATTTTGGTCCTTTCTGAAATTTAGATTTAGACCAAATGTTTGTGGTACACTAAATGCAAATTTATATTTTTCTTTCCAAACCAATGTAGCCCCCAAAGTAAAATCGGGATAAATCTTTTTGATATTTTGATTGGCAACATCTTCCTTATCCAAAAAATCTATTTTCGACGCATTTACCGCATATTGATAAAGTCCACCACTTATTCCGACGGTTGCAAAAAGATTATTTGTCATTTGGATTTTATATGCTCCTTGAACCAATACTCCAGTAAAACTCAGTGGATTGGTAGCATCGTGAATAAATGTTCCACCAAAAACAAAGTTGTTTTCATCATTGAAATATTGAAAATTTCCAACCAGTGTTTTGGGGGACTCTTCTAGACCTGCCCATTGATAATGATAGCCTACATTTATCGTAAGTGGCATATTATATTTTAAATAGTTGGGTTCAATATTAGCAGGATTATCAATATTGGTGGTTGCCAAATAAAAATTCGATATCGGCAATTGTTGAGACCACAAAATATTTATTGAGTGTATCAAAATCAGGGTGTATATAGTAATATTTTTCATTGTATTTAATTTTTTTTGCCAACTGGATGGATAAAGTTATCTAATAATTGTAATAGAACCCGTTTTGGATTTACCAAAATCTCTTCCAATCATTAAGTTATAATAATAGGTGCCTTCAGGTAATGCTTTCCCCGATAGGGATTTCCCTGCCCAATCATTTTTATAAGGAGATTGATCCAAAATAATTTGTCCCCAACGATTCAATATAATCATTCTATTCGCATCATTATTTTCCAATTCAGGAATGATCCATACATCATTTTTTCCATCTCCATTGGGACTGATTCCAGATGGAACATAGATAGAATTATGAATAACTTTTATCAATATGTTGGCAGAATCACAATTATCTGCACATCGATTATCACATATTTCATAACTTACGTCAATTTGTTTATCACTATTTTTATTGGGTCTGAAAAATAATTCTCCGTTTGGATTGATTTCAAAATTATTTATTGTTGTACTATAGTTTAGGATTAATTGATTGATATCCAAATTGTCATTTTCAAATATATTTTTTTGTAAAACTTTATTATCATCTATAGAATAACTATCATCTTGAGCATTTATTTGGTCAATCTTCTCATAATTGGTGATGATTAGACTATCACATCCTTGGTGATTTTGTAAAATAAGGGTATCTTTTCCTACTTGATTTTCATCACAAGTAAATTCAAATAATTCTGTCAAAGGTACAGGTACGTAGGTGTATTCTGTCATGACTACGCTATCACAGCCCATGGCACTTGTGTAGTGGATTGTATCCATCCGCACTGTGTTTGGATCACATGTTGTAGCATACACAATCGTATCTTTTGGAGGATCCGTTAATTGAGTATTGGTAATGACCAAACTGTCACATCCCGCTTGGTTTTGTAGGATAAGTGTATCACTTCCGACGTTTTCTGTATCGCAAGTGAAATGCGTAATGATTGTAGTATCTGCTTCCAAAAGAGTAGTTTCGGTAATGATTAGGAGACTATCACATCCATTTGTATTTTGTAGTATCATAGTATCAATACCTATTTTATCTTTATCGCATGTAGTTTCGGATAGATTGGAGATTAATGGAGCAATATAGTTTTTTGTAGTAATCACTAAACTATCACAACCCTGTGTATTTGTCAAAATTATGGTATCTATACCTACTTGGTTTTCATCACATACAGATATTTCAATATGATTTTCATCAATAGCATTCATATCCAAAGTAGTAGTCGTAATGACCAATGAATCGCATCCCGAAGCTGCTTGTAAAGTTACGGTATCAACGCCTACTTGATTTTGAAAACAAGTGGTTGCTCCTAATTCTGTAATTACAGGTGCGGTCAATGTCGTAGTCGTAATGACCAAAGAATCACATCCTGCTTGATTGGACAATACAACTGTATCCACACCTACATTCATAGCATCACATGTAGTTGCATCTAAAAAAGTTTGATCTCCTAGATTTATATCTAATGTCGTAGTCGTAATGACCAAACTATCACAACCCGAAGCTGCTTGTAAAGTTACGGTATCAACGCCTACTTGATTTTGAAAACAAGTGGTTGCTCCTAATTGCGTAATCACAGGCGGAATAAGTGTCGTATTGGTAATGACCAAACTATCACATCCTGCCTGATTGGTGAGTACGAGCGTGTCCATTCCTACATTCAAAGCATTGCAAGTGGAGTTTTCTAAGAAAGTTTCATCACCAAGATTCATATCCAAAGTAGTAGTCGTAATGACCAATGAATCGCATCCCGAAGCTGCT
>CAZOHX010000115.1:0-4036 GCA_964579315.1 uncultured Saprospiraceae bacterium | reverse complement strand
TATCACATCCTGCCTGATTGGTGAGTACGAGCGTGTCCATTCCTACATTCAAAGCGTTGCATGTGGTGTTTTCTATGAAAGTTTGATCAGATAAACTAGCATCATAAAGGGTTTCTGTAATGATTAAACTATCACACCCCGATTGATTTTGAATGATGACCGTATCTATTCCAATATTGTTCTGAAAGCAAGTCATTACCGTATGATTAGATTGGGTAATACTACCAATAGAGAAATCCAAACTTGCGGATAACACACAGCCATAAGGTGTGGTATATTCATAAGTAGCAGTATGTATCCCAGCTCCTAAATTTTGTGGATGAATTTGACCATTGGAACTGACGACTCCACCCCAGATTCCACCAGGGGGAGAAGCAGTCAATGAATATGTGGTCACGCTTTCACATACTCCATTTATTGGATTAATACTTACAGTAGGATTGTGATAATATAATATCCAAGAACTAGATTCCTGGGAATTTTCAATAGGGATACCGCCAACATACACAGATTTTATCCATAAATTTTCATTGTTATTTATATCATAAGTATAATCCCATTTTGCATCCAATTGCCAACCAGTTCCAATCCAGTTACTTCTTTGTCTGAGCGTCAAACAACCTTGGTTGTTATAGGTGTATTCATATTTTGTGGTTACATTCCAAGATGATCCATTCCATTGAGAAATTATATCGTGCGATCTTAGATTATTGGTACCAAGGGTATAAGTGTAGAGCAAATTATTGACCCACATATTCCCCGACCAAATTTGTAGGAGACGTTCAGTTAAATTACCATTGCTATCATAGGTGTAGATATATTTTTTTGCAAGATCCCATTGATTGGTATTTTTATTCCAATCTGAACGTATTCCGATGGTTCTTAGATGATTGTTGTCATAAGTATTTTCGTATTTAAAACGATTTTTCCATTGATTACTTTTCCAATCTTGACGGATTCTCAATGTCATATCACCGTTGGCATCATAAGAAAAGGTGTATTTTTGTTTATTAGCCCAGCTATTTGATTTCCATCTGTAGGTTATTCTTTGTATTAATTTATCGTTGTTGTACGAATATACATTTTTTGATTTATTGGTATGAACACCATTTGCATCGATGGTTTGAGCAATGGTTTGTGTCAGTAAATACACATCATTACAAGGATCATTTTGACAAGTATTGATACTTTGGTGATGAAATTCTTTTGCTTCATTTTCAATATAAATTTGATCTTCCAAACGAGTAGAAAGATTAGAAGAAAAGCTATTTCCAAAAGAAATGAAAAATAAAAAAAGGGTAAAAAAATACGAATTAAATATTGATTTCATTTTGATGGTATATTTATGGTGTTTTGAATAGTTATCGTCTTATCATTCCATGATTTGCACAGAAAAATAATTGTTTTTTTGTTTTTGTTTTGGTAAAGCCAATTAAGTATATTTTGTTTTGTATTTTTTTCTAAATTTCTAATGGGTTCATCAATGACAATTATCGGTTTGTTGGAAAGAGCTACTCTTGCGTATTGCAACATTTTTTTTTGAGATTTGGAAAGATTGATTCCACCTTCAATAATTTTATCCGAAAGTTGAAGTTTACTTTTATCAGGAATATTTTCTTGAAATTTATCCAAAATAATTTGAGCTCTAGCTTTTCTATTTTCATTTCGTGCGTAAGCTATCACTTCAAAAACGCTACTTCCTAGAAACGTAAACTCATCGGATACAAAGGTGACTTTCTTCCGTATGGATTTTAGTGTTAATTTTTTTGCATCTTGTCCATCCAATAATATTTTTCCTTTTTGTGGCGTATATAGTCCAGCAAATAGTTTGGTTAAAGTAGATTTTCCTTGTCCATTTCCAAGTTTAATTTGGTTGACTTTTTTGCCTTCGATTTTAAAATTCAAGTTTTCAAAAATGATACTATTTTCATAATTGAAACCTAAATTCTTTACTTCTATGTTTCCATTTTTGAATTTGTATTCTACCAGATTGTTTTCCTTTTTTTCTATCGGTAAATGGAAAACACGTAAGAGTTTCTCAAAAGAAATATTTCCTAATTCCCAAATGGTACGTACACGGATAACCCGTCTAAAAATGGGCAAAATTGTAATAAAAAGTAATACAAAACCTAGTATTTCGGCAGAGTGAAAACTTCTTCCTTGCTCTTTCAACCAGTAAATAGTGGTCAATACAGCAACTAAAATCAAATACAATAGTGTAGCATTCAAAACGAAAATCGTATGAAATATTTTCTGAAAAGCTACACCCCTTAAAAATAGTTTTTGGGATCGTTTTTTATACTTCCTTATCTCTGTTGGAGCTTTATTAAAGGCTTTGATAGTTTTGGTTGCCCTCAATTGCCTACTGACAAAAGATAGTAATGCGGATCGTGTATTTCGTCTCTTTACGGATACTGCAAATAGGATTTTATTCAACAAATAGATGATTCCAATTGTAGTCGCAAGTGCTAAAATAACTACCAAAAATATAATCTCATTCAAAGAAAAAAGAAATCCCAAAGATATAACCAACAATGCAGTATCTATTAAAAAGCGTATCAACCCTTTGGTCAAATAATTTTGAATACTTTTCAAATCTCCACTGTGTCTCAACAAATATTTACCTGTTCCTTTTTGATCATAAACCGAAGTTTTGATCATCAGTTGCTGATAGAATAAATCTTCTCTAAGTCCTTTAGTGAACAACTCACCAAGATAAGATGTATAAAACCTTTGTAAATATTGAAAAATCATTTTTAAAAAAATCAGTGAGATTAAAAATTTCAAATAATGAGGTACTGTATCCCAAAAAGTAAATGGCAATCTGTTTAAAAAAGCAGCTCTATGAGAATGAAACCCAAATAGTAGGTCAAAATATTTCCCAAGGCTAACAGGTATTAGAATGGTAAAAACATTCGCTAACGATCCACTAATCAAAGTGAATATAAAAGTGAGTTTATTTTGCTTAAGAAAACTCTTTATGATTTGCCATTTACTGGTTGGTGTGCTCTTCATGCAGCAATTTTTAGTTTCTGGAGTATTTGAAAAATATCCTTGCTACCTAAATCTTCTAACATCAATACAGGCTGTGAAATATTTGGTTTGACTTCTTTGATTAATAAAGGACTAGTCGTAAACAACCCACTTACTGCAAAAGGAGTAATTCCATAAGTTTCTAAAATATTGATACCTGCCAATATGCCCAAGCTATCTGCTGCGGAGAAAATGACATCAGAAATTTGATTCATAAATACATCACAATTTAACAACATGGCTGTTTCTCTTTGTAGTAAACCATCTGCAATTTCAATAATAACATAATCTGGATCGTGCTTTTCCGCATCCGCAAGTAATGTTTCGTGCAAGTCAAGTAATTCAAATTTATCACAAAGATAAGTGGATGGAAAGCCATGATTGGAGAAATCATAAGCAGCATGTGCACCACAATCTCTAGCAAAATGTCTGTCTTTTGTATAGATTGTTCCAGTCAATTTGATATAAACCACCTTCTTTTTAGCTGCTCTTAGTCCACGGCATAAAAATCCTGCTGTAGTTGTTTTTCCACTATCCATAGACGACCCCAAAGAAAGAATCATCTTATAAGGTCTTTCTGCGTTTGGTTGAAACTTAATAGGCTCAGAATGCATATATTTTGCATTAATCACTTCATTTTCCTTATCGACTACATATCCTACCAACTGTAGATTAGTTGTGCCTTTATCTTCTAATTTGGCATGCATTGACTCCAAAATTCCGATAGCACCACCTTTCCCAAGGATTTGATATTCTCTATGATATTTAGTTGGTACATAGCCTTCAAATTGATCACTTGCATACCGATTTCCAAATGAAGCCATAATATAATCTCCTGGAAAAATATAGGTATTATTTCCATTTACACCTTGTACGGAAGTATGCTTTCCTAATTCTAGTACTTTAAAAACAGCTAAATCTCCTGCTTTGGGTAGATAAACTTTCTTTATCTTTCGGTTGATTTTATAATCTTCAACGCCTTTACATGCAATTGTTTTTTTGA